>SBBV01000277.1 GCA_005240015.1 Candidatus Odyssella thessalonicensis
CCTTCGAATGACGGCGCCACGCTGCGCAGCGCCGCGACGAAGAACGCGAAGAACTCGATGCGGCGCGCATCGCCGAACACGTTCATCAGCACGCGTCCGCCCGGTCTCACGACGCGCGCGAGCTCGCGCACGCCGCGCGGCATGTCGGGAAACAGCATGACGCCGAACTGCGAGCCCGCCAGGTCGAAGCCGTCGTCCTCGAGCGAGAGCGCGTGTCCGTCCATGACGCGCGTCTCGATCGCGAGACCTTCGGCGCGGGCGCGCGCCTCGAGCGCCCGCAGCATCAGGGGCGAGAGGTCGGTCGCCAGCACCCTGGCGCCGCGCCGCGCCGCGGGGAGGCTGAGCGCGCCACTCCCTGCCGCCACGTCGAGGAACGACATGCCGGCGCGGAGTCCGGCGCGGCGCAGGCCTTCGCCGCCGAGCCATTCGTGCGTCGGCGTGACGTACCGGTCGTAGCCGCCGGCGATCTGGTCCCAAGCGGCACGGATCTCGCGCGTCGCCTCTGCCGATGCTGCGGTGAGATCGTTCATGGCTCTGCTCCCTGGTGGAGAGGCGCCAAGGCTAGTGATCGCACGCGATCCAATCTTTGCCGCAAATCCGTGTTTCTTTGCCGTGCAAGGTCCGCGGGGGCTCGGGCGCGCGTAGGAGGTCGGAATGGACGCTCTTTCCGCAGCGTTGAGCGCGGTGCGCATGACCGGCGCCATCTTCTACGACGCGGTGTGCACGGCGCCGTGGGGCTTCAAGGTTCCAGCGGTGCAGCAGGTGGCGCATCTGCTCGCGCCGGGCACCGAGCGGCTCGTGCCCTATCATCTCGTGGCCGAGGGCGAAGCCGTCGCGCGCTATCCCGATGGCTCCGAGCTTCAGCTCTCCGCCGGCGACGTCGTCATCATTCCACGCGGCGACCCGCACACCGTCTCGAACGGCGGGCCGGCGGCACTGATCGATGCGGGCGCATGGCTCGGCAGGAACCTCGCCGGCGAGCTCAGCACCATGCGGATCGGCGGCGGCGGCGCGGCGACACGCTTCATCTGCGGCTACTTTGGCTGCGAGCGCCATGCCGAGAAGCTGTTCCTTGCCGGCCTCCCGACCACGATCAAGGTCAATCTGCGCCGCGATCCGGCGGGGGCCTGGGTCGAGAGCACGATCTGCCATCTCCTCTCCGAGGCAAGATCGGGCCGGCCCGGGCGCGCCGTGCTGCTCTCGAAGATGGCCGAGGCGCTCTTCGTCGAGACTCTCAGGCGCTACATGGAAGAGCTGCCGCCGGGCGAGACCGGCTGGCTCGCCGCTGCGCGCGATCCCATCGTGGGCGGAGCCCTCGCGCTGCTGCATCGCGCGCCCGGCCATGCGTGGACCGTCGACGGACTCGCCGCCAGGGTCGGCGCGTCGCGCTCGGTCGTGGCCGAGCGTTTCGTGCGCTTCCTCGGCCAGCCGCCGATGGCCTATCTCGCGCATTGGCGCCTGCAGCTCGCGGCGCGCCTCTTGCGGGCGAGCCCCAAGACGATCCTCGAAGTGGCGCTCGACGTCGGCTACGAATCGGAAGCCGCGTTCAACCGCGCGTTCAAGCGCGAGCTCGGCCTGCCGCCGGCGCGCTACCGACGCCAGCTGGCCGGCGACGGCGCTGCGCCGCCGCAGCTCCGGAACGCCGCGCCCAGCGCCCCATCCGCCTCCTCGAACCGGCGCAGGGCGCGCGCGGGGTCGAAGGGTTCGGACACTGGCCGCGCGCTCATCAAGAAGGCGCCGCCGCTGCCGCGGCCCTAGCCGCGCGCACCCAGGGCACGGGTTTATTTTCGCGGCAAGCTCGACTTTGCGTCCGCGAAGGTTAGCTCATGCCCATAAACGATAACCAAGCGACGATGGCGAAAGCCGTCCCAGTGCCGTGCGGGCAACGGAGGAACGGCTCATGAATTCCGACAAGGCCGCCGATTTGGAGCGCCGCATCGAAGAGACGCGGGCAGAGATTTCGCGCTTGCGGAAGGCCGGGCGCGCGTCGGGCGATGGGCCCGAAATGGAAACGCAGTTCGCCGCGCTCGCAAAGCTGAGGGCGGGGCGGACGCGCCTCATGCTCCGGAGCCGGCCGCCTGGTGCGCGGCGTCAAACCAGGAAGGGCTGACACCGGCGCCCCGTAGCGCACTCTTGCGAAACGCTCGCCGCGGCGCGGCCGGCCATCATTCTTCAGCGAGGCGCCCCCATGTGGGACTCAATGCTGCCGCCCGATCATCTCAAGCAGGCGATCCGGCAATTCGTGCAGACGGCGCCGACGAACTTCGTGCTGCTCGGCCGTGTCTTCCCGCAAATCCGCGGCACCGAGGACCTCACCGTGTGCTCGAGCTTCATTCTCTGGCGCGGGCTCTCGCCCGAGGCGGTCGCAGCGCTGCAAGCCCTCCACGCGGAGAGCGCGATCTTCTTCTGGCTTTGCTCGCCGGCGGTCTACGACCGCACGGGCGATGCGCCGTTCCTGCGCCTCGTGAGGGGATCGCATCATGCCGGCGAGCAGCCGTGGCTGCCGACCACGATCCACGACCGGCCGCCGACCGCGGCCGAATCGCGCAAGGCGGTCAAGGAATATGTTGCCGAAATCGCGCGCTACGCGATGCCGCGGGCCTGATCACGCGCGGACGCGCGCGGGGAGAATTGCCGTGAGCCGCTTCCTCATCTGGATCGAGCGTTCGCTCGCCTTTGCCGGTGCAGTTGCGAGCCTCGCCGTGCTGGCCCTACTGGCCATGCGCCTGCTCGCATGAGGTCAAAAGCCATCGGTTGCAGAGTGCGACCGCACGTTGCTGCGGCCGATGCCGAGAAAAGTGAAGCGGATTCGGCAAAAACCCGCAAAGATACTAATGACTAATGGTGGGAAAAGTGCGATGCTGAAATTGGCGACGAAGCGAGGACTTCCTCCGCTTCCGAGGCCTTGAAAGGTTTTCCATGAAAATTCCACCACAAGCGAAGCCCGCCCTTTGGGGCGCGGCCGGCGGCGCATTGGCGCTGGCGATCATCGGGTTCTCTTGGGGCGGCTGGACCACAGAGGCGAGCGCCGAACGCAAGGCGAAGGAGCGCGCCGAGGCCGCCGTGGTGGCGGCACTGGTTCCGGTCTGCGTGGCGAAGTTCCACGCCGGCGGCGACGTCGCCGCCCAGCGCGCCGCGCTCAAGAAGGCGAATTCGTGGGAGCAGGGTCCCGTTATCGAGAAGGGCGGCTGGGCCAACATGCCCGGCACCACCACTGCGAATTCGGCTCTCGCGCGCGCCTGCGCCGAGGCGCTCGGCAAGGAAACGAAGTAGGCCCGTTCGGCGCGCGCGAGCCGGGGCGCGCCGAGCCCGGGATGAAGGGACCATGACCCGAACCACGAGCCGCACCGTCCGCTTCGAGCGGCCCTTCACGCTGAAGGGCGTCGAGGGCCAGCAGCCGCCCGGGACCTACGAGATCGAGATCGACGAGGAGCTGCTGCCCGGGCTCTCGTTCCCGGTCTATCGGCGCGTCGAGGCGCGGATCACCATTCCGTTCGAGGCCATGGGCGCCAGCGGCCATCAGGTCGTGCCTGTGACGCTGGAAGAGCTCGACGCCGCGCTGGCGCTCGACGCGGCGGCTGCGCCGGCGCCCGGCGGGGGCTAGGCGAACACCCCCGCGTTCCCGGAAGCGGCGGGCGACCCACCGCGAGCATTGCCGCTTGACCGAAGCGGCAGCCGTGCAATCCTGCCGAAGACAGGAGATCGGCTGCGCGATCGGGGAGACGGCACGGCGTGGCATCGTCGGCGACACTCGCGTTCCTCGGGGATCTGATGCTGGGCCGTAAGGTCAGCGACCTCTTGCGCACCAAGCCGCCGGAGTGGATTTGGGGCGGCGTGCTTCCGCTGCTGCGCGCGGCCGATGCCGTCTTCGCCAATCTCGAGAGCCCGCTCACCGCGAGCCGCGACGCATGGCGGCGGAGCTGGAAGATGTTCCATTTCCGCGCCGATCCGGCGGCCGTCGGCATGTTGAGCTCGGCGAACCTCCGATTCGTCTCGCTCGCGAACAATCACATCCTCGATTTCCGCGCGCAGGGCCTCTTCGACACGATGCAGCACCTCGACGCCGCCGGTATCCTGCATGCCGGCGCGGGCCGCAACGCCGAGCAGGCGGCGGCGCCGGCCGTGCTCGCGCTGCCCGCGATGCGCGTCGGCGTCTTCGCCGCGACCGACACGATGCGCTCGTTCGCGAGCGGTGCGGACACGCCGGGCACCAACTACATCGAGATCGCGGGGCCTTCGGCGGGCCTCGATTCGATCGCGCGTTCCGCGGCGGCGCTGCGCCGCGAGGGCGTGTCGCCGATCGTCTTGTCGCTGCATTGGGGCCCCAACATGCGCTTGCGGCCGCGGGCGCGCTTCCGCGCCTTCGCACGCGCCGCCATCGAGCGCGGGATCGACATCGTCCACGGCCATTCGGCGCACGTGTTCCAGGCCGTCGAATCCCATCGCGGCGGCGTGATCCTTTACGACACCGGCAACTTCATCGACGATCATTGGAACTTCTGGAACTTCGGCACCTACTGGAATTTTCCGTTCCGCCACGACGATTGGTCGTTCGTGTTTCTCGTCGATGTCGAGGCCGGTCAGCCGCGCCGCTTGCGCATGGTTCCGGTGCGCACGCGCCCCTGGCCGCTCAGCCTCGCCAAGGGCAAGACGTTGGAGGCGATCGCCGCGCGCATCGAGAGGTTGAGCGCCGCGTCCGGCGCGCCGATCGCGCGGACGGAAGAGGGATTGGAGATGGCCATCGCCGCCTGAAATCGCGCGCGGAGGGGCTGACTATCGGCACCGGACATCCCATATGAGTATGGGCCGCGAGGCGCGGATCTCCGCTGCTTTCGACGCCCGAAGGAAACTCCATGACATCCCCATCCCGGACCATGCCCGCCCTTCTCGGCGCGGCCGCCGGCGCCATCGCTCTTGCCGTCGTCGGTTTCAGTTGGGGCGGTTGGGTCAAAGGCTCGACCGCCGAGGCGCTGGCCAAGCAGCGCACCGAGAGCGCCGTCGTGGCGGCGCTGCTCCCGATCTGCGTCGCCAATTTCAAGTCCACGGCCGACGTCGCCGTTCACGTTGCCGCGCTCAAGAAGGCCGGCGGTGCCGGAGACCAGGCCGAATACGTGCAGAAAGGCGGCTGGGCCAACATGCCCGGCAGCACCACCGCCAATACGGATCTTGCGCGGGCCTGCGCCGAAGCCCTGACCAAGGCCGCGCAATAGCGCCGGCGGCGGTCGCGCACGGAGCGCGCCTCCGGCGATCGAACATCGCTGGCGGCGCCGCGGCGACGACGGCAGGAGAAACTGGCATGGATGACGCGGCCGCGCCCGAACCGGGGGGCGCCGAGGCGTTCCCTCGGGAGTCGGCTGCGTTCGACTATGCGCAGTCCGCTGACGTCTTCACGCGCCGGCACGGCGCGTCCATCGCCGCCGGCACGCCGGCCGCCGATGCCGAACGGGCGCGCTCGCGCTCGACCCATCGCAACGCGATCACCTATCGCCGCTTCGGATCGGGCGCCGCCGCGGTCCGCTTCGCGATCGAGCAGCTTTCGCCCGCGGCCTTCGCCGCCAGCGTC
>SBBV01000205.1 GCA_005240015.1 Candidatus Odyssella thessalonicensis
CGGTGATGCCGTAGGCGCTAACGATTCGGGCCGCGGGAAGCGCACCGCGCAGCCGGGCGAAGAGGCGCGTGCCGAGCGGCTGTCCACCGAGCAACGCGAACCGGATCGAGACCAGCGGATTCGCCAGCGCACCGATCAGCATGTCGTAGGCGGTTGGATTCGCCCAAATGCCGCTCGGCTCATGGCAGCGCGCGAACTCGGCGAGGCTCAGCGGACTGCGCAGCCCGTGCGGCCAGCACAGCGGCGTCGCCCCGTGGAACACGGCAGCCAGGTACTGGTTGAAGGTCAACGCAAAATGGGGCGGCGTGAAAATCAGCAGACGATCGCGGCGCCCGAGGTCGAAATAGGATCCCGCCTGCTCGATGTTGTGGCGGATGGCCGCAGCGGTAAGCACAACGAATTTCGGCTCGGCAGTGCTGCCCGAGGTGGAAAGAATCAAGGCATCCTTCGGCCCGAGCGGCAGGGCCGGCGCACCTGCGATCGCCGGGGGCCGATGAACAGCGATCGCGCCGGCCTCGGTCGCGATCATGGATCCGAAATGCTTGGAGAAGCGCACGTCCTCGGCGCCGCTCACCACCACCGGAGGGGCAACCGCGCCAAGGCAACGCTCGATCTCGGCCTCGCCCGCGCCCGTGCCGATCGCGAGGACCACGGCTCCGGATAGCCAGCTGCCGATCACGGCCGCGAGGTGGAGCGGGCCATTGGGCAACGTGGTCGCCACGACGGGCGTGGGATGCTCGCGCAAATGCGCCTCGAGGCCCCGCGCGATCGACCAGGCGAGACCAGCCAACGGAGCGGCCGCGCCTGTTTGGTCGATCGGACGACCGTTCCCCCCGCGATCCAGCAGCTCCGCGGCGAGATGGGCGGCGGTAATCGCGTGCCCGGCCGCCGGCGCGGCCGCCCGAACGGCCCGATGCGTGCCCAGCGGCCGCTCGGCGGCCGGTGACTCGGCGCCATGCGCCCCCGGCATGGGTTTCCCCCGTACTTGTCCGGCGCAATGCTTGCCCAAAGCGTTGCCTGCAGCAAGCCCACGCCGGAAGACCCGCGAAAATCGAGGTGTGCGTTCGCTCTTATGCGCGCAGCGGCAGCGCGTGGATCGGCTTGTTGCGCGCGACGGCGAGCGCGTTGGCGACGGCGGGGGCGATCGGCGGCACGCCGGGCTCGCCGACGCCGGTCGGCGCCGCGCTCGAGCGCACGATGTGAACTTCGACCTTCGGCATGTCGTTGATGCGCATCGGCGTGTAGTCGTGGAAGTTCGACTGCACGACCCTGCCGCCCTCGAGCGTCACCTGCTCGGCGAGCGCCGCCGAGAGCCCGTAGCCGATGCCGCCCTCCATCTGCGCGCGGATCACGTCGGGGTTGACCGCGATGCCGCAATCGACCGCGCACACCACGCGCTCGACCTTGAAGCTGCCGTCGCCGGCGACGCTGACCTCGGCCACCTCGGCCACGTAGCTGCGGAAGGATTCGTGCACCGCCACGCCGCGAAAGCGGCCCTTCGGCAGCTCCTTGCCCCAGTCCGCCTTGGCGGCGGCGAGCGCCAGCACGTCGCGGTGGCGCGGATGGTCCTTCATGAGCGTGAGCCGGTAGTTCACCGGATCCTTCTGCGCGGCGCGCGCCAGCTCATCGATCAGCACCTCGGTCGAGAACGCCGTGTGCGTCGAGCCGACCGAGCGCCACCACAAGACCGGGACCCCGTTCTTGGCCGTGTGCAGCTCGACCAAGACGTTCGGAATCGCATAGGGCAGGTTCGTGGCGCCCTCGACCGACGTGGCGTCGATGCCGTTCTTGACCATCATCGGCTCGAACGGCGTGCCGCCGAGGATCGACTGCGTCACGATGCGGTGCTGCCACGCCACCGGCATGCCGTCGGCGCCGAGCGCCGCCTTCATCCAGTGATGCGCGAGCGGGCGGTAGCGCCCGCCCTTGATGTCGTCCTCGCGCGTCCAGACGAGGCGCACCGGCGCCACGCCGCGGACGGCGCGCGCGATGTGTGCGGCTTCGACGATGTAGTCGGAGTTCGGCGTGGCCCGGCGCCCGAAGCTGCCGCCGGCGAAGAGCGTGTTGATCTTCACCTGCTGCGGCTTGAGGCCGAGCGCGGCCGCGGCGTTGGCCTGGTCGACGGTCTGGAACTGGTCGCCGGCCCAGATCTCGCATCCCATCGGCGTGATGCGCACCGCGCAGTCGAGCGGCTCCATCGGCGCGTGCGCGAGGTAGGGGAAGTCGAAGCGCGCCTCGAATGTCTTGTTGGCGTTGCTGAACGCGGCCGCAAGATCGCCGCGCTTCGCAGCCACCGCGCCGGGCTGATCGGCGAGCTTGCGGTACTCCTCCATCAGCTCCTTGGTGCCGCGCTTCTCGGCCTTGCTCTCGTCCCATTCGATCGCGAGCGCTTCGCGGCCCTTGATCGCGGCCCAGGTGTTCTCGGCGACGACCGCGACGCCGGTCGGGATCTGCACCACGTGCCTGACGCCGGGCACCGCGCGCGCCTTGCCCGGGTCGAACGACTTCACGGTGGCGCCGAACAGCGGTGCTCTCGCCACGACCGCGGTCATCATGTTGGGCAGGCGCACGTCGAGCGCGAACTGCGCGCTGCCGTCGCTCTTGGCCCTGGCGTCGACGCGCGGCGCCTCGCGGCCGATCAGTTTCCACTGCGCCGGATCCTTGAGCGTCACCTCGGGCGGCACCGGCAGCTTGGCGGCCGCCGCCGCGAACTGGCCGAAATTGCCGCTCTTCCTGCTCTTCTCGTGCTTGAGCACGCCGCCCGCGACCGTGATCTCGCTCGCCGGCACGCCCCAGGCCTGCGCGGCCGCGGCCACGAGCATCGAGCGCGCCGCGGCACCGGCCTTGCGGAGCTGCTCGAACGAGTTGGCGATCGCCGAGCTGCCGCCGGTGCCCTGGATCGTCCCCATCATGAGATTGTTGTAGCGCGTGGCGTCGGCCGGCGCGGACTCGACGCGCACCTGGCTCCAATCCGCGTCGAGCTCCTCGGCGAGCACGGTGGCGAGGCCGGTGTAGCTCCCCTGCCCCATCTCGAGGTGCTTCGCGATCACCGTCACCGAATTGTCGGCGCCGATGCGCACGAAGGCGTTGGGCGCCGGCCCGGCGCCGGTCAC
>SBBV01000556.1 GCA_005240015.1 Candidatus Odyssella thessalonicensis
AACGGCGCCGCCGCGCGTGCCGATCAGCTCGATGCGCTCGGGGAAGCCGGGAAACGCCGCCGTCGTCGCCTCGATGACGCCGAACGCGCCGTTGGCGAAGCGCGCGGCCGCGCACACGAGATCTTCGGTCTCCATGCGGTGCACGCGCGTCGTCGCCGCATAGCCGCACACCTCCTCGACGTCGCCGGCGAGGCTCAGCATGAGATCGAGCGTGTGGATGCCCTGGGTCAGCAGCACGCCGCCGCCGTCGCGCGACTTGGTGCCGCGGCCGGGCTGGTCGTAATAGCTCTGCGGGCGCCAGAGTCGGATCGTCGTCGAGCAGCCGACGACGTCGCGGAGCGCGCCCGAGCGCATGATCTCGGCGAGCTTCATCCCCGCGGGGCGGAAGCGGTGCTGCAGCACGACGCCGAGTGTCACGCGCGCGGCCTGCGCCGCCTCGACCAACGCGAGCGCGCGTGGCATCGAGATCTCGAGCGGCTTCTCGAGCAGGATGTGCTTTCCCGCCGCCGCGCAGCGGCGCACGAGGTCGAGATGCGTGTTGGGCGGCGTCAGAACGAGCGCCGCATCGATGCTCTTGTCGGCGAGAATCGCATCGAGATCGTCGCCGAGCGGGAAATCGAACTTCGTGCGGAACTCACGCCGGCGTGCTTCGCTCGGACTGAACGCATAGACGACCTCAACGCGCTCGCGCAGGTCGACGAGGCTCCTGGCATGCGGCGTCACCGCCATGCCGAGCCCAATGATCGCGACGCGGTGCTTGGCCATGGGCTCGTCTCACACTTGCGGGCAGCGTTTCACGCGTAGGGGCGCGCTGCGCGCGCCCTGCCTCCACCGCAGCAAACGCCGCCATCGTCAATACGCGCCGAAATACGGCCAGCCGGCAACGCATCGCGGGCGTCGACAGGGCGCGCGCAGCGCGCCCCTACGTGGGCCTCGCCGAGCATCACTAGAACCCGTAGAGCTTCGCCGGGTTGTCGACGAGGATCTTGTTGCGCGTGGCGTCGTCGGGCGCCCAGTCGAGCAGCAGATCGAGCAGGTCGGCGTCGTCCGGGCATTGGTCGCGCGGGATCGACGGGTGCGGCCAGTTCGTGGCCCAGACGCAGCGCTCGGGCGCGGCCTTGACCAGCGCCTTCGCCAGCACGCCGACATCGGGATAGAGCGGCGGGCCCTTCTTCGAGGTTTCGTAAGGCGCCGAGAGCTTGACCCAGGTGCGGCCGTTCTCGAGGAGGCGCAGCAGGCACTTGAAGCTCGGATGATCGACCGGCACCGGCTCCAGGAACTTGCCGTTGTGGTCGATGACGAGCGTGCCCTTGAGCTTCCTCAGGAGCGGCTCCTTCTCGGGCAGCAGGCGCCCGTCGAGCTGCAGCTGCACGTGCCAGCCGAAATTCCCGACCCGCGACGCCATCGTCTCGAGGCTCTCCCACGGCAGCAGGCCGCCCGGCAGCATGAAGTAGCGGATGCCGCGCATGCCGGCTTTGGTGAGGCGCTCGAGCTCCGCGTCGGCAACCCCCGGTTCGACGACGGCGATGCCGCGCGCGCCGGCGCCCATCGCGGCCATTGCCTCCAGCGTGCAGCCGTTGTCGGCGCCGTAGCCCGAGGGCTGCACGACCACCGTGCGCTCGACGCCGATCCGCTTGCGCATCGCGAGATAGGCCGAGGTCGGCGAATGCGGCGGCGTGAACGTCGCCGTCGGCGCGAGCTTGAAGCGGTCCTCGTAGATGTGCATGTGCGTGTCGCACGCGCCCGGCGGCGCCATCAAGCGCGGGCGTTTTCCTTCCGTAGCCATCGTCTCCTCCCTTTCGTAGAGGCGGGTCCCCGCCCCGCCCGTCTCACCGCCTGCAGAGCGGTTGTACGCCACGCAGCGGCGACGGTGGCGCGCGGGTCGGGGACCCGCCCCTACGCAACTTCGTTCATCGCCTCACCCGATTGAGCTTCGTCGCTTTGTCGGCATTCACGGCGCCGGGCGGGATCTCGCCGCGAATGAGCGCCGCCGCCTGGCGCGCGGTTTCGAGCGCCTGATGTTCGATCGCTTCCGGCGTCAGGCCCGCGATGTGCGGCGTCGCGATCACGTCGGCGCGGCGCGCCAGATGCGGCGAGGGCATCTGGTCGGGCGCGCGCCCCACGTCGAGCACGGCGCCGGCGATGCGCTTCTCGTCGAGCGCCCGCTCGAGCGCGGCCTCGTCGACGAGGTTGCCGCGCGAGGCGTTGATGAGCCAGGCGCCGGGCTTCATGCGCGCCAGCGCCGCGGCATCGATGAGGTTCTCCGTTTCCTCGGTCGCGACCGCGAGCGGCACGACGAAATCCGCCTCCGCGAGCAGCGTGTCGAAATCGGTTCCGATCAGCGGCGCCGCCGCCTTCTTGTAGGGATCGTGCACGAGCACGCGCATGCCGAGCGTTTGGGCCAGCGTCGCAAGATAGGAGCCGATCGCGCCGTAGCCGATAATGCCGATCGCAGCGCCCTTGAGCTGCCGGCCCATGCGGGCCTCGGGGGGCCCGGCGCCGGTCCGATAGGCGCTGCTGTAATGTGTGACGTGGCGCGCGGCATCGACCAGCGCGCCCAGGATCCACTCCGCCACCGCCGGCACGAAGCCGGGCGAGGCGCGCGTGACCAGCACGCCGGCGCGGCTCGCGGCCGCCACGTCGATGTTGCGGATGTCGACCGCGACGCGCTCGAACGCGCAGAGCTCGGGCAGGCTCTCGAACACCGCCGCCTCGCCGGGCGTCTGACGGTCGGAGATGATGATCTCGCAGCCTTTCGCCTCGGCGATCACGTCGGCCGTGGTGAGCACCCGACCGAGCGGATTGAGGCGCACCTCGGCGACCTCGCGCAGCGCTGCGAGCGCGCGCTCGCCGTAGTAATTGGCGCGCATCTCGGGCGAATGGGTGAGAAAGATGCGGACCGGCGGCGGCATCGCTCAGGCGCCGCGCGTCTCGGGGTCGCCCACGAACTCGTCGCTGCAGAACGGCCCGCCCTCGAACATGTCGGCGATCGGATTGGGCGCGAGTTTCGCCTGGCCGGCCTGCGCGTCGGCGAGGTGGTCCTCGGCGCGGCCCTTGGGGCGATAGCCGAGGCGGAACGCGGCGGCGTTGTCCCACCAGCTGCGCGCATTGTCGGAAGCGCCGTAAACGACCTCGTAGCGCAGATCGGGATGCTCCAAGCCGATGCGGATGAGCTGCACGAGATCGTCGGGGCTGATCCAGATCGACATGCGCCGCATGTCCACCGGCTTGTCGGTGAAATTGCCGATGCGGATGCAGAGCACGCCGAGCCCGTACTTGTCGGCATAGAACGCGCCGAGCGCCTCGCCGAAGGCCTTGCTCACGCCGTAGCGGCTGTCCGGGCGCACCAGCGCATCGGTGCCGACGCGGCGCCGGCGCCGGTAGAAGCCCATCACGTGGTTGGACGAGGCGAACACGACCCGCCTGACGCCATGCCGGCGCGCCGCCTCGAACAGGTTGTAGCAGCCGACGATGTTGGCTGGATGGATCATCGACCACGGCTTCTCGATCGAGACGCCGCCGAGATGGATGATGCCCTCGACGCCGGCCACGGCTCTCTCCACTTGCGCCAAATCGGCAAGGTCGGCGGCGACGAACTGCTCGTCCTTGGCGAGGCCGGCGAGCGTCGTGACGTCGCTCAGGCGCAGCTCGCGATAGACGCCTTTCAGCAAGGTCCGCAGGCGTCCGCCGATGCCGCCGGCGGCGCCCGTCATCAACACCTTCTCCATCGTCCCCTCGTTGCGAAATCGAAAGCGCGATGCTGCCTCGCCAGTCGCCGTGCGGCAACCGCATGTCACGGCTGCTTTGACGAACGACCGCGCTAGGCCTGCACCTCCACGGCCGCGAGCTTGCGGTAGCGCTCGCGCCCGCTGGTGAGATGGCGGCGCATCGCGTCGCGAGCGGCGGCCGGATCGCGGCTGCGGATCGCGGAGACGATCGCGCGGTGCTCGCCCTGGATCTTCTCGAGATAGGCGCGCTGGCCCGAGACGCGTCCCGACTCGACGCGGATGCTCTGGCGCGGGATGATGTAGCGCCCGAGATACTCGAGGAAGCGCACGAAATGCCCGTTGCCGGTGGCTTCCGCGATCGTCATGTGCAGCGCGTAATCCTCATCGATCGCCGATTCGTTGCGCTCGATCGCGCGGTCGATCGCCTTGAGCGCATCGCCGATCGCACGCTGCTGCGCCGGCGAGGCGCGCTCGGCCGCGAGCCCGGCCGATTCGACCTCGACTCCCAGGCGCAGCTCCATCACGTTGAGCACCTCGGCGAGCGAGCGCAGCCCTTCGGGATCGATGCGAAACGGACGGCGCAGCACGCCCGCGGCGACGAAGGCGCCCACACCCTGGCGCGTGACGATGAGGCCTTCCGCGCGCAATGCAGCGACCGCCTCGCGCACGACCGTGCGCGAAACGCCCATCGCGCTCATCATCTCCTGCTCGGTGGGGAGGCGCGCGCCGGGCTGCAGCTTGCCGCTCGTGATTTCGCTCGCGAGCCGGTCGACCGCTTCGCGCGTGAGATTGCGCGGCGGCGACAGCGGCCTCAGGGAAAGCTTGTCAGTGGATCGCGACAATGCTACGCTCGTATGACGTATGGTCATCATATTGTATGATGACTATCACGCGACGACCGGACGGTCAATCGAACGCCGAGCCTATCCGGCCCGACGACCGCCCGCAAAGAATCAGACCGTGCCACCCGCGATGCCGATGCCTCGCGCGTGCGCCGCAGGGCAACCAAACGGGAGGAAATCCTCATGAAGCGTCGTGATGTCATTCGCATGGGCCTGGCCGGCGCCGCCGTCGGCGCTGTCGGCGTGGGCCTGGGCGCGCGCGTCTTCGCCCAGCAGAAGATGGTGCTGAAGGCCACCGACGTGCACCCGCTCGGCTATCCCACGGTCGAGGCCGTGGTGCGCATGGGCAAGAAGCTCGAGGCCGCGACCAACGGGCGCCTCTCGATCCAGATGTACCCGTCGATGCAGCTCGGCGGCGAGAAGGAGATGATCGAGCAGGCGCAGGTGGGCGCGCTCGCCTATGCGCGCATCAGCGTCGGCCCGATGGGCCCGATCGTGCCCGAGCTCAACGTGTTCAACCTGCCTTTCATGTTCCGCGACGACGCGCACATGGAGAAGGTAATCGACGGCGCCATCGGCGACGAGATGCTGAAGAAGCTCTCCGACCACCCGACGGCGAACCTGATCGGCCTCTGCTGGATGAACGCCGGCACGCGCAACGTCTACAACAGCAAGAAGCCGATCGAGAAGGTTGCCGACTTAAAGGGCTTGAAGATCCGCATGATGGGCAACCCGGTGTTCGTCGACACGATGAACGCGCTCGGCGGCAACGGCGTCTCGATGGGCTTCGACCAGCTCATCAACGCGATGCAGACCGGCGTCGTCGACGGCGCCGAGAACAACTATCCCACCTACGCCAGCGGCCAGCACTTCCGCTACGCCAAGTACTACTCGCTGACCGGGCACCTGATGATCCCCGAGATCCTGGTCTTCTCGAAGAAGATATGGACCTCGCTGCCGGCCGGCGACCAGGCGCTGATCGCCAAGCTGGCCAAGGAGGCGCAGCAGGAGCAGCGGAAGCTCTGGTACGAGCGCGAGAAGACGGCGCTCGAGGAGATGAAGAAAGCGGGCACCGTCATCACCCAGGTCACCAACAAGAAGGAGTTCCAGGACGCGGTGAAGCCGGTGTGGGACAAGTACGGCGCCCAGCACGCCGCGCTTATCAAGCGCATCCAGGACGTGAAGTAGCGCGCTTCCGGCGCTGACGGTTCGTCACGTTCGAGAGCCGGCCGGCCCCTTCCGGGATCGCGCCGGCTCTCCTCTTGCCCGCCGAGGGAGGGACATGAAGGCGCAATACGTCCGGGCGATGGATCACCTCCAGCGCCTCTGCCTGATCATCGCGGGCGTCTGCCTCGTCGTCATCACGCTGATCGTGCCGTGGGGCGTGTTCACGCGCTACGTGCTCAACAGCGCCGCCTCGTGGCCCGAGCCGCTGGCGGTGCTGCTGATGATCTGGTTCTCGTTCATGTCGGCAGCCGTTTGTTACCGCGAGTATCTCCACATCGGCGTGCAGATCATCCCCGCGATGCTCAAGGGCGACGCGCGCATCGCCTGCGGCTGGCTCATCGAGCTCTGCATGGCCGGCACCAGCGTGTTCATGCTGTGGTACGGCACCAAGATCGTGCAGGCGTTCTGGTTCCAGAGCATCGCCGATTTCCCGATCGTCTCGACCGGCATTTCCTACCTGCCGGTGCCAATCGGCGGCGCGATCGTGACGCTTTTCGTGATCGAGCGCCTGTGGACGGGCAAGCTGTTCCAGGAGCACACGGCCGAAGAGCTCAGCCACGTCTCGACCGAGTAGCGGAGCCGGGCCGAACCCATGGACATCGCGATCCTCATCGGCGGCTTTCTGGCGCTCTGCCTGCTCGGCATGCCGGTCGCCTATGCGCTGGGCCTCGCCTGCATCTTCACGGCGCTCTGGATCGATCTCCCGCTCGAAGCGGTGATGATCAAGACCTCGGACGGCACCGACGATTTCGCGCTGCTCGCGATTCCGTTCTTCATCTTCGCCGGCGCCATCATGGCCGAAGGCGGCATGGCCGAGCGGCTCGTGAACCTCGCCAAGGTGTTCGTGGGCTTCATCCGCGGCGGGCTCGCGCTCGTGAACATCCTCGCCTCGACGATGTTCGGCGCGATTTCGGGCTCGTCGGTCGCCGACACCGCTTCGATCGGTTCGGTGATGATCCCGCAGATGATCAAGAACGGCTATCCGCGCCTCTTCGCGGTCAACGTCACGGTCTCGGGCTCCCTGCAGCCGCTGCTGATTCCGCCCTCGCACAACGCGGTGATCTATTCGCTCGCGGCCGGCGGGACGATTTCGGTCGGCGCGCTGTTCATGGCCGGCGTGATCCCCGGATTCCTGCTCGGCCTGTCGCTGATGATCCTCGTGCTGATCATCGCGCGGAAGCGGAATTTCCCGAAGGAAGAGATGGTTCCGCTGCGCCGTGCGCTCAAGATCGTGCTCGAGGCCTTCTGGGGCCTGCTGACCGTCTTCATCATCATGGGCGGCATCATCGGCAAGATCTTCACGCCCACCGAATCGGCGGCGGTCGCCTGCATCTACGCCTTCCTCGTCACCATGTTCATCTACCGCGACTACAAGTGGCGCGAGCTGCCGCTCCTGATCGGCCGCGTCGTGCGCACGGTCGGCATGGTGATGATCATGATCGGCTTCTCGGTGGCGTTCGGCTACATGATGGTGCAGCTGCAGCTGGCGCAGAAGGCGACCGACTTCTTCATCGCGATCTCCGACAACAAGTTCGTGTTCCTGCTGCTGGTCAACATCCTGCTGCTCGTCCTCGGCACCTTCATGGACCTCGCGCCGATGCTCTTGATCTGCACGCCGATCTTCCTGCCGGCGCTGAAGCTGTTCGGGGTCGACCCCGTGCATTTCGGCATGATCATGATCTTGAACCTCGGCATCGGCCTGCTGACCCCGCCGGTCGGCCCGACGCTCGTCGTCGGCTGCGCGATCGGCAAGGTGAGGATGGAGGCGGTCTCGCGCAGCATCCTCGTCTTCTACGTGCCGATGCTGATCGTGCTGATGCTCGTGACCTACATCCCCGAGCTCTCGCTCTGGCTGCCGCGCCTGTTCGGACTCATGTAGACGTGCCTGCCGACGCAACGCGAATTGGAGTACCATCGAGAAATCGCATAGCAACACGCAACCCACGGGAGGACGCCATGGACCACACCGCTCGCAAGATGCGCCGCCGCGACGTGCTGAAGGGCGTCGGCGCGGGAGCCGCTGCGCTCGCCGTCGCCGGCATCGGCCGCCCCGTCTCCGCCCAGGCCGCCATAACGCTCCACGGCGCCAGCCAGTTCAGCGACGCGCACGCCTTCACCAAGGCGATGCAGAAGTTCGAGGAGCTGGTGAAGAAGTACTACGGCAAGCCGGTCAACTTCGTGCTGCACAAGAACAGCGAGCTCGGCCTCGAGAAGGACTATTTCGCCTACATGAACCAAGGGAAGGCGGTCGACTACGCGATCGTCTCGCCCGCGCACATGTCGACCTTCTCGCGCGCAGCACCCTTCATCGACGCGCCGTTCCTGTTCCGCGACCTCGACCACTGGAACAAGGTGCTCGACCAGGACGTCCTGAAGCCGATCGCCGACGAGATCGCGCAGAAGGCCGACGTCATGCTGATCGGCTATGCCGGCGGCGGCACGCGCAACATCTTCGTCAACAAGCCCGTGCGCAACATGGCCGAGTTGAAGGGCCTCAAGGTGCGCGTGCAGGGTGCGCCGATCTGGAGCAGCACGTTCCGCGCCGCGACCATGGCGCCCACCGTGATCGCCTATAACGAGGTCTACAACGCGATCCAGAACGGCGTGATCGCGGCCGGCGAGAACGAGGCGGCCGGCGTCGAGCAGATGAAGTTCTACGAGGTGGCGCCCAACCTCTCGATGACCCAGCACGCGATCACGATCCGGCCGCTCTGCTTCTCGGGCAAGACCTTCAAGAGCCTGCCCAAGGACCTGCAGGACGCGATCCTGAAGGCCGGCAAGGAGGCCGGGAAATACGGCCGCGAGATCGAATCGAGCGAGGACGAGCAGAAGCTCGTGGCGCTCGAGAAGGCGGGGAGGCTGAAGCGCATCCCGTTCGACGGGCGCGATCAGATGAAGAAGCTCGTCGATCCGGTGATCCAGGCTTACGCCAAGGACATCGGCGCCGCCGACATCCTGGCCAAGATCAACGCGATCAAGTGAGCGGCTTGTGATGCAGCGCGGGGCGGCCTCTCATCGCCCCGCGCTTGCCGCACCGATGCTCGTCATC
>SBBV01000017.1 GCA_005240015.1 Candidatus Odyssella thessalonicensis
ACCTTGCTGGCGCTCAACGACGCCTTCGCGCTGCGCCGCGTCGGCGGAGGGCGCTTCGAGCTGCCGCCCGAGTCGGCGGTCGAGCCCGAGGCGGCGCAGGCGATCATGGGCCGCGAGTTCATCTTCGACATCCAGACGCATTTCGTCGAGGAGAACGGCACCGCCTGGCGCCAGGGCCCGGTCGAGGGGGCCAAGAACTTCGACGTGATCGGCCAGCTCGTGGCGGGCCTGCCGCCCAAGGCCTGCGCCGGCCACCGCGCGCATTTGAAGTGCTACGACGCCGAGAACTACATCAAGGACGTGTTCCTCGACAGCGACACGGATCTCGCGGTGCTGTCCTTCGTGCCGGCGCTGCCGGACGAGAATCCGGTTTCGATGAAGGAGGCCGCGCGCGTGCAAGGGGTCGTGGCGGCGCTCGGGCAGGGCCGGCGGCTTCTGCTGCACGCGATGATCGTGCCCAATGTCGACGACCGGAAGCGCGAGTTGGCGCGCATGTCCGAGATCCACAAGCAATACAACATCTCGGCATGGAAGGTTTATCCGCAGTGGGGCCCGAAGGGCGTCGGCTGGTGGGTCGACGATCCCGAGATCGGCATCCCGTTCGTCGAGCAGGCGCGCAAGATCGGCGTCAAGAACATCTGCATGCACAAGGGATTCGCGTTCCCCGGCAACGAGCCGAAATTCGCCTCGGCGATCGATGTCGGCCGCGCCGCGAAGAAGTATCCCGACATGAACTTCATCGTCTATCACTCGGGCATCGAGGCCGACCGGCCCGAGGGGGCGTACGATCCCAAGGCCGAGCGCGGCGTCGATACGCTGATCCGCTCGCTCGAGGAGAACGGCATCGCGCCCAACTCCAACGTCTATGCCGAGATCGGCAGCACCTGGCGGCTGGTGATGGCGAAGCCCGATCAGGCCGCGCATACGCTCGGCAAGCTGATCAAGCATGTCGGCGCCAAGCGCGTGCTGTGGGGCTCGGACTCGATCTGGTACGGCTCGCCGCAGGACCAGATCCAGGCCTTCCGCGCGTTCCAGATCAGCCGGGAGTTCCAGGACAGGTTCGGCTACGCGCCGCTCACGCCCGAGGTGAAGGCCGACATCTTCGGGCTCAACGCCGCGCCGATCTACGGCGTCGATCCCGGCACGGCGCGGAAGCGCGGCAGCCTCGATGCATTGGGTCGCATGAAGGCCGAGTATCGCGAGGAGCCGTCGCCCAGCTTCGAGACGCTCGGCCCGCGCGACGCCGCCGAGTGGCAACGCTTCCAGAAGGTGCACGGCGTCGGGCCAGGCTGAGGCGCGGCGAACCGCGAAGCGGTTCTGTCGCGAAGCCCAGGGTTGCCGCGCAGCGGGGTTGTGCCCCGAGGTGACGCGCCGGCACAACCCTTTCAGGGTTGATTCCAATACCGCGCAATCACCCAGGGTAGCGGCTTCGCCGCAACCCTGGGCTTTGGGCCTGAACCGCTTCGCGGTTCTGCTGCTCCGGTAAGCCGACGTGCGTCTCGCACCATGTTCGCGTGCGCTCCTTGGGGAGCGTCCTCCAGCATTCACGGCTACTCCGCGACCGCCGCCTTCAGGAACGCCAGCGCCTTCGGCCACCAGTCTTCGTTGGCATGCGCGCGGCCTTCGGTGGTGCCGCCGAGTGCGAGCGTCTCCTTGCTCACCGGATGCACGAAGGCGCCGGCGGTGGCGGGAACGTAGGGCGGCGCGATCGTGTGCCCGCATTTCTCGTAGACGAGGTGCTGGACGGGCCAGCGGTGGCGATGCTGCTCGAGCCGGCGGCGCGCGATCTCGGCAAGCTCGAAGCGCGGCGCCAGCCGATCGTCCTTTCCGCTCACCAGCAGCACCGGCCCGCGGATGCGCTCGACGGCGATGGTCGCGCGCTCGACCGAGGGCGCGTGACGCATCGCGGCGTAATAGCCGGGCACGAGTGAAGCCTCGGGGTTGGCCCGGCTCCAATCGGTGAGCGGATTGTACTCGAAGAGATCGGGGACCGGCTTGCCGCCAAGCAGCCACGCGGCGTTGGGATGCGCGGCGCCGGTCTCGGCCTGACCGAACGCGCCCATCACGAGGCCGCTCGCCATGACACCCACCACCGCGCGCACCTTGAAAAAGGTGGCGCCGACGAGGAGCGCCAGCTCGCCGCCGCGCGAGATGCCCTCGACGATGACGAAGTCCTTGGGCGGCCGGATCGTCGCGAGCGCGTAGTCGATCGCGCGGCCGACATACTCGAGCGGGATGTTGACGAGGCCGCGCGGCAGGCCCGGCACGCCGAAATAGGCGAGCGCCAGCGCCGCATAGCCGTGCGAGGCATAGAGTGCGGCGCGCGCGTGATCGGCGCCGCCGCCCGAGCCGCCGAGCACGATCATCGCCGCCGCGGGCGCGCCGGCGGGCAGCCACCAGCCGCCCTTCAAACCGGTGCTCGTCTCGAGCGCGCGGAAACGGACGCCGGGTGCGGCGACGAGACGATCCGCGCTCGCCGATGCGATCGGCGCGCCCTCGGGCGTCGAGGCGGTGAGTTTGATCGTAACCGGATCGCGCACGCGCGGCGTCGGCGCCGGCGGCGCGGCGTCGTCGCGCATCATGGACCAGATCAAGCCCGTCGCCGAGACGCCGGCATAGCTGCCGGCGACCGGCGCGGCTTTCGCCACGTCGACCTCGCCAAACGCGTTTGCCTCGAAGATCGCGCGCGAGCGCCAGAGCGAGCCGTCGCGCGCGATCATCTCGCCCGCGATCGCGACGCGCGCGCGGGGCGCGACGCCGCTCACGCGAATCGCGAGCAGCGTATCCTGCAACGCCGATGCCGGGCTGACATGCAGCACGCGTGTCATCTCGGCGCGCGCAGGCACGGCCGCGCCCGCCGCGCACGCGCCGAGAATGAGAGTGCGGCGTGGGAGCATTGCTTCAATTGCGACGGTCGGCCGAGTGGTGAAGCGAGCGGCCATCTTAGTTGGGCGCGCCCGCAGCGGAAGTGCCGGCCGCTGCACCGGTTGTGTATCCGTTTTGTTCTTCGAAGCTTCGACATTGCCGTGGCGTCGTTCGGAATCGCCGGATCAGGCCGCGGCCTTGGGGCCTGCGTCGGCCTTTTCGGAGAGCGTGCGGCGCGGCGTCATCTCGTTGAGCGGCGGCGACGACATGCGCGGCTGCGGCGAGGGCGGCGGCTGCGGAACCTTGGCGCGCAGCGGCAGCCAGCACGTCACCTTGGTGCCGATGCCGGGCTTGCTCTGCATCTCGACGCGGCCGCCGTGCAATTCGATGAGGCTGCGCACGAGGGCCAGGCCGAGGCCGGCGCCGGCCGGGCGGCCGTGCTTGTCCTTGCCGCGCACGAAGGTGTCGAAGACGCGCTTCGCGTCTTCCTCGGGAATGCCCATGCCGGTGTCTTCGACCGAGAGCGCCACTTGCGAATTGACGCGCCGCGCGGAGACGCCGATCCGCCCGCCCGCCGGCGTGAACTTGATCGCGTTGCCGACGAGGTTGAAGAGCGCGTGCTTCAGGCGCCGCTCGTCGGCCTGGATGATGCCGATGTCGGCCGGCACGTCGGTGTCGAGGTGCAGATCCTGGCCGCGCGCCCACTCGCCGGTGATCTGGACGACTCTGTCGACGACGCCCTTCACCGCGACCGGCTCGATGTCGAGCACCATGCGGCCGGCTTCGATGACCGCGAGATCGAGGATGTCGTTGATCAGCGTCAAGAGGTGCTGCGAGGCCTCGAGGACGCCCTCGGTGTATTCGAGCTGGCGCTGGTTGAGCTGGCCGAAGTACTGGTTGTTCAGGATCTCGGTGAAGCCGATGATCGCGTTGAGCGGCGTGCGCAGCTCGTAAGAGATGTTGGCGATGAAGTCGGCCTTGACGCGGTCGGCGGCCTCGAGCGCCTCGGCCCGCTCGCGCAGCGCGCGCTCGACGCGCACCGAATCGGTGATATCGCGGCAGCTCGCGAGCACGCCGCCATCGGGCAGCGGCACCAGCGCGTAGGCGATGATGCGTCCGTCCTCGAGACGCACGCGGCCCTGGCGCACGCGCCGGTTCGTGACGCGCGCCATGATCGCGGGCTTGGCCTTGTCCCAGCTGTCCTTGACCGGCAACAGCGTGCGGAAATGCTCGAGCACGGCGCCGACATGCGGGCTGCCGCTCGTGAATTCCTCCTCGAGCTTCCAGAGATTGCGGAAGGTCGGATTGGAGAGTTTCAAGCAGCCGTCCTCGCCGAACACGGCGACGCCGTCGAAGAGATGGTCGATCGTGTCGCGCTGCACGGCCGCGAGCGTGTTGACCGAGCGCTCGAGCGCGAGACGGTAGGTGACGTTCTCGAACGTGAACAGCAGCCCGCCCAACGGATGCGGCGAGACCACCATCCAGATCGCCATGCCGTTGGGCAGGTGCAGCAGTTCCTGGCGCGGCTCGATCAGGCCCTTGATCCACGTCGTCCATTCGCTGCGCAGGCCCGCGAAATTGCCGGTCTCGGGCAGCATGCGCTGCTGGCGCAGCTGGTCGAGGAGATCGGCCAGCGTGGGCCCGGTCTCGAGCCAGGCTTCGTTGATGCCCCAGAGCCGCGCGAAGGCGCCGTTGAAGAATTTGATGGCGCCGTCCTGGCCCACGATGATGATCGCGATCGCGAGGCGCTCGAGCACCTCGTTGTGCGCGGCGGTGTGGCGCGCCACGCTCTGCTTGGTTTCCTCGGTCGAGGTGATGTCGAGCGCGTAGCCGGCGGTGGCGGCGGGCGAGATCGGCTGCTCGCCGATCTCGTAGAGGCGCCGCGTGCCCTCGACGACGATGTGCTGCTGCGTGGTCTCGAGCGCGCCGCTCGCCTGCGCCTTCTCGGCCAGCGCCCTGGCCGAGCCGGCCTCGGGACCTTCGGCGAATTCGCGGTTCTCGGCGAGCACGGCGTTGCGGTCGGCCGCCTCGACCGCGCGCACATAGGCGGTGTTGCAGTCCTGGATGCGCTGGTTCTGGTCGCGGATCCAGATCGGCACCGGAATGCTGTCGATGACGCCGCGAGGCGCAGCGCCTGCGCGGCGTCATCGACAGCATTCCGGTGCCGATCTGGATCCGCGACCAGAACCAGCGCATCCAGGACTGCAA
>SBBV01000472.1 GCA_005240015.1 Candidatus Odyssella thessalonicensis
AGGTCGTGAACGCTGGGCTCCCTCTCGCTCATGGTAACCGCCGCAACATCACCGTCATCCTTCGGCTTCGCTGCGCTCAGCCTCAGGATGACGGTGATGTTGCGGCGGTTACCATGAGCGAGAGGGAGCCCAGCGTTCACGACCTCGGCGGCCTCGACGGCGCCGTCCTCGTCTTCGGCGGGCCTTACAGCAATCTCGAGGCCGCGCAAGCGATCCGCGCCGAGGCGGCGCGACTCGGCATTCCGCCGGCGCGCACGATCTGCACCGGCGATACCGTCGCCTATTGCGCCGATCCCGGTGCCACGGTGGCGCTAATCCGCGATTGGGGCATTCCGGTCGTTCTCGGCAATGTCGAGGAGCAGCTGGGCGCCGGTGCCGCGGACTGCGCTTGCGGCTTCACACCCGGCAGCGCCTGCGCCGAGCTCTCGGCCCAGTGGTATGCGCATGCCGAGCGCGAGATCACCGCGGACGACCGGCGCTGGATGGCCGGCCTGCCGCGCCGCATCCGCTTCACGCTCGGCGGCCGGCGCCTCGCCGCGATCCATGGCGGCGCCAGCCGCATCAACCGCTGGGTGTTCGCCTCGACGCCGGCGGCCGAGAAGCTCGACGAGATCGCCCTCGCCGCCGCCGAGGGCGCGCGGTTGGACGGCATCATCGCCGGCCATTGCGGCCTGCCCTTCGCCGACGTCGTGGCCGGCCAGCTCTGGTGCAACGCCGGCACGGTCGGCATGCCGGCCAACGATGGGACGCCGCGGGTCTGGTACGCCCTGCTGACGCCGGAAAGACCCGGCGTGATTGCAATCGAGCTCCGGGCTCTTACCTATGATTTCGAGAGAACGGCGCAAAAAATGCGGCGGGCCGGGCTGGCCGAGGCCTATGCAAGGGCGCTCGAGACCGGGCTTTGGCCCCCGGTCGACATCCTGCCGCCGGCCGAACAAGCGGCGGCCGGCCGCCGCCTCGCCGCCGTTCGCGTCCGGTGGGGGCTAGCGGAACGCAGCGCTGCAGCCTAACGTATCGTTTAAGGGAACCGGGGCAAACTCGAGCCGTCATTTGGGTGCCTTCGATCAGGGTATCCGAATGGCTCTAAAGGAAACCCGAGGGGACGAAGCAGGGCGCGCAAGCGCTCGCGGGAGGATGCGACCGGTGCGGCCTGCCGGCGCAAAATTTATTGCCGCGTGGAACTGGCTGCGCAGCGTGCGCTGGCGGCGATTCGCGAGCGTGCGCTTTATGGGCGCGGCCCTCGCGGCGACGGCGCTCGCTCAGGTGGTAACCAATCCGGCCCACGCGCCAAGCGGTGCTGCACCCGCGGCCGACGCCGCCGACCGGGCCCCTTACGTGAGCTTCTCGGTGGCGCTGCGCGAGGCCTATGCCGAGCTGGCGCGCGCCGAGACCGAGACCATCGGCGCCGATTTCGACCGCGCGCTGCTCGACCACAATCTGAAATCGCTCGACGCGCGCAGCTGGCCCGCGCCGCCGCACCCGGCCTCGCTCGGCCTCACCGGCCCGACCGCGATCGCGGTCGACGAAGGCCGCTTGCGCCTGCTCCGCCTCTACGGCCTCGGCGCGCGCGAGGCGCATCCGCGCCAGGCCGCCGCCGCCCAGGCTGCGCTCGAATGCTGGGCGCTGCGCGCGGCGCTGAAGCGCGACAACGCCGCGGTCGAGGAGTGCGAGGACCGGTTCTTCGCCGCCGTCATCGTGCTCGAGGATTGGCTGCTGCCGCTCAAGACGCCGGATCCGTTCCATCGCCGCCTCGCGCGCGAATACTTGGCCTATGCGAATTACAAGGCCGCGGTCGAAGGCGACCAGATCGACGCGCGGCACTTCGCCGACAAGGGCTTGCGTGCGGCCGACGCGGCCGCGCAAGGCGCCGCCGAGGCGCAGGCCGCGATCGAGCCCGAGGAGCTCGAGCGCTGGTTCGGCTTCGAGCGCGGTGAGCGGCACGAGCTCTCGGTCTGGCGCATCCGCCTCGCGCTGGCGCTCGACAAGCACCGCACCGGCGCGCGCGCCGCGGCCGCCGCGGTGGCGCTGGCACGCTACGATTGCTGGGTCGACCGCGCCGCCGAGCGCGCCGGCGCCGCCCACGCAGCCAAATGCCGCGGCGAGTTCATCGACGCGATGCGCGAGCTCGAAGACGGCCCGGCACCGGCGCGCGAAACCATCGCCGTGCGCTTCGGCTATGACCGCCTCGCGCTCGCCGCCGAGGAGCGTGCGCGGATCGCGCGCGCGGCCGCGAGCGCGCTCGAGCGCAACGCCGCCGTCTCGGTGGCGGCGGTGGCCTGGCCCAAGGGGCATCGCGCGGTCGAGGCGCGCCAGGCCTGGCGCCGCGCCGAGCAGGTCGCCGAGGCGCTCGCCGCCGCCGGCGTGCCGGCCGAGCGCATCCGCCTGCTGCAGCGCGCCGCACTCGCCGGCGAGAGCGAGGCCGGATCGCGCCGCGTCGATATCGTCATCGAGTAATTCCCGGCCGCGGGCTCTGCGCGGCTCGCCCTCGCCCTGCATCCATCCTTCGAGGCTTGGCAAACGCGAAGGCGCGTTTGTCTCGCGCCTCAGGATGAGGCTTTTGACTTTGTGCACTCAAGTCGGCCTCATCCTGAGGTGCTCGTGGCCCTTCGCTTGAAGGGTCACGAGCCTCGAAGGATGGATGCCGGCAAAGGCGTCGCAACCCAGCGCGCCGCCGCCGCAGCGCCGGGGCTGGACTCGCCCGCCGCCCGCTCTAAATTCTTTTGCCGATGCCCGGCGCAAACCGCCCGCGGCAAGCGCAAGACCATGTTCTCCGAAACCACCGACAACATCACCGTCACCGTGCGGCCCGTCTTCATCGAGGAGCAGTCTTCGCCCGCGCAGGACAAGTATGTGTGGGCCTACAAGGTGCGCATCGAGAATCGCGGGACCGAGACCGTGCAGCTGCTGAACCGCCACTGGCGCATCACCGACGCGCGCGGCAAGCTCGAGGAGGTGAAAGGGCCGGGCGTGGTCGGCGAGCAGCCGGTGTTGAAGCCGGGCGAGGCCTTCGAGTACACCAGCGGCTGCCCGTTGAAGACGCCGTCGGGTTTCATGGTGGGGACCTACGAGATGGAGCGCCTGGACGGCACGCGTTTCCAAGTGCGTATCCCGATGTTCTCGCTCGACAGCCCGCATGCCGCGCGGCGGATCCACTGAGCGGCGCTGGGCCAAGGAGAAAGAGCGGATGACGGTGATCAAATCGCCCAAGATGCCTCGGCCGGCGCTGAACCCGTCGGGTGCTCCGCTGCCGACGCGCGAGGAAGCCGAAGAGGCCGTGCGCGTGCTGCTGCGCTGGGCCGGCGACGATCCCGCGCGCGAGGGCCTGGTGGAGACGCCGCGCCGCGTCGTCGACGCCTACGCGGAATGGTTCGCCGGCTACAAGGACGACCCCGAAGCCTTCTTGGAGCGCACCTTCACCGAGACCGAAGGCTACGACGAGATGGTGGTGCTCACCGACATCCGCTTCGAATCGCACTGCGAGCACCACGTGGCGCCGATCATCGGCCGCGCCCATGTCGCCTACCTGCCCGACCGCCGCGTCGTCGGCATCAGCAAGCTCGCGCGCCTCATCGAAGTATTCTCGCGCCGGCTGCAGATCCAGGAGAAGATGACGGCGCAGATCGCCAATGCGCTCGACCGCGTGCTGCAGCCGAAGGGTGCCGCCGTCATCGTCGAGGCGACGCATCACTGCATGACCACGCGCGGCGTGCACAAGCCCGGCGTCACCATGGTGACGAGCCGCATGCTCGGCGCGTTCCGCAACGACCCGGCGACGCGGCGCGAATTCCTCGCCATGGTCGGCGATCCCGCCGCCCGGCGCGTCGCGGCGCCTTAATCGGGAACGCTGCCTCCCCTCACTTTTCTCTCCCGCGCAGCGCAGCGGGAGAGAAGCGGCCCATTTCGCTGCCCTTTGCAGCGAAATTGTAAACGAGGGCCGGCGCTGGCCGCTGACATGCACGCGACCTATAGTCGGCGCCCCTCCCCTTCGGCGCGGCTCCGTGCTCGATTTCCGCCAGGTTCTCTTCCACATCGGCTTGCTCCTGAGCGGCTTCGCCGTGGCGATGGCGGTGCCGGCGCTGGTCGATGCGGCGGCCGGCGACCGCGACTGGATGGGCTTCGCGCTGGCCGCGGGCATCGCGCTC
>SBBV01000283.1 GCA_005240015.1 Candidatus Odyssella thessalonicensis
AGCGGGAGCCAGCCTGGGAGACGCAGGGAGTACGCGCCAAGCGCGCAAAAAAAGCGCCCCGGCGCCTGCGACCCTTCCTTGGGGCCGCATGACGGGTCCATCGTTGCGTAGCGCCGCCCGGGAAGATGCTCTAGGATCGCGGCTCATTCTCAAGGCGCAGACCGCCCCTGTTCCCCAACCGACCGAGCGATGACCCGTCCCGGCCGATTTCTCCTTCGCATGCTCGTGTTCCTCGTCGTGGTGGCCGGGGGCTTGTTCGTCATCCGCGGCGAGCTCGAGAAGTTTTTCCAAGCCAACCCGTTCCTGAACGGCCTCATCCTCGGGATTCTCGCGATCGGCATCCTCTACTGCCTGCGCCAGGTGCTGGTGCTCTGGCCCGAGGTGAGCTGGATCGAGCACTACAAGAAGGACCGCACGGTCTCGGGGCGCGGCCCTCGCCTCTTGGCGCCGATGGCGACGATGCTCGGCGAGCGCGAGGGGCGGCGGCTCCGGCTCACCGCCGGCACGATGCGCACGCTGCTCGACGGCATCGGCATCCGCCTCGACGAGGGGCGCGAAATCTCGCGCTACATGATCGCGCTGCTCGTGTTCCTGGGCCTGCTCGGCACGTTCTGGGGCCTGCTCGAGACGGTCGACGCGGTCGTGAAGGTGATCCAAGGCCTTACCATCGGCGCCGGCGAGGAGTTCAGCCGGGTCTTCGACCGCTTCAAGAGCGGCCTGCTCGATACGCTGAGCGGTGCCAGCATCGCGTTCAGCACCTCGCTGTTCGGGCTCGGCGGCTCGCTGATCCTGGGCTTCCTCGACCTCCAGGCAGCGCAGGCGCAGAACCGCTTCTACACCGACCTCGAGGACTGGCTCTCGGGGATGACGCGGATCAGCGTGCTGCCCACCGACACTTCGGGCGATTCGTTCGAGTCGGTGTCGAGCTACCTCCAGGCGCTGCTCGAGCACACCGCCACCACGATGGACGAGCTCTCGCAGACCATCGTGCGCGGCGAGAGCGAGCGCGCCAAGGCCGCGGAGAGCGTGGGGGCGCTCGCCGAGCGGCTGGGCCTGCTCGTCGAGCAACTGCACACGCAGCAGGCGCTCCTGGCCCGCCTCGCCGACACCCAGATCGAGCTCAAGCCGATCCTGGGCCGCCTCTCCGAGGAGCAGTCCTTCGGCCGCCAGGAGCTGGTGACGGCGCTCCGCACCGAGTTCCGCAACCTCGCCAACCGCATTGCCGAAGTTCAGCTTCAAATCCGCCCCTATCTCGACCAAATGACCAAGGACAACGCGCTCGGCCGCCAGGAAATGATCCGCGAGATGCGTTCCGAGACCGAGATCCTCGCCCAGGCGATCGCGACCCTGGCGGCCACGCGCGAACGGCGCGAGTTCGACCTCCGCGCCAAGCCCAAGGCGTAAAGCCCCATGCCCGGCCGCGTCCGAGTCCGCGAAGGCTTCAACATCTGGCCCGGCTTCGTCGATGCGCTGACGACGCTGCTCATCATGCTGCTGTTCGTGCTGACCGTGTTCACGGCCATGCAGATTTTCCTGGGCGACTTGCTGGTCGGGCGCGACAAGACCATCTCCGAGCTCTCGGCACGCATGCAGGATCTGGCCCGCACGCTCTCGATCGAGCGCAACAAGGTCGAGCAGGCGCAGCGCGACATCACCAGCCTGCACGAAGAGCTGCGCGCCACCTTGCAGCAGCGCGAGCGGCTCGAGCGCGAGCGCGATGTGCTCCAGGGTCGGCTCGGCGCGCTCGAGCGCGAGAAGAGCACGCTCGAGAGCCAGAAGGCCGAGGCCGAGCGCCGCATCGTCGTGCTCGACAAGGAGAAGGCCGATCTCATCCAGCGCATCACCGGCCTCGACCGCGAGAAGATCGAGGCGCTCACACGCATGGCCGGGCTCGAACGCGAGAAGCTCGCCGCGCTGGCGCGCATCGCGGGCCTCGAGCGGCAGAGCGCCGAGCAGCAGCGCGCGACCGAGGCCGAGCGCCGTTCGGCCGAGGCCGAACGGACGCGCATCACGGGCGAGAAGACCGAGCTCGAGCGGCGCCTGGAAGCGCTCGAAGCGCGCCGCCGCGCCGAAGAAGACGCCGCCAAGCGCCTCGCCGCCGAGAAGCAAACCACCGAGCAGCGCCTCGCGGCACTCGAGCGGGAGCTGGATGCGCTGCGCCGCGAGCGCGACCGGTTGCAGGCGGCCCTTCTCACCGAAGGCAAGGCCGTGGGCGAGGCGAAGCGCCTCACCGACGAGCAGGCAGCCGAGATCGCGCTGCTGAACCGGCAGATGGCGGCGCTGCGCCAGCAGCTGGCCGCCATCGAGGAGGCGTTGAAAGTCTCCGAATCCAAGAGCCAGTCGCAGAAGGTCGAGATCGAGGATCTCGGCCGGCGCCTGAACCTGGCGCTCGCGAGCCAGGTGCAGGAGCTGCAGCGCTATCGCTCGGAGTTCTTCGGGCGCCTCCGCGAGATCCTGGGCGACCGGCCCGAGATCCGCGTCGTCGGCGACCGCTTCGTGTTCCAGTCCGAAGTGCTGTTCCCGGTGGGCTCGGACGAGATCAATCCCGCCGGCCGCGACCAGCTGATCAAGCTCGCGCGCACCTTGAAAGAGATCTCGGCCAAGGTGCCGGGCGACCTCAACTGGGTGCTGCGCGTCGACGGCCACACCGACCGCCGGCCGATCGTGAGCGTGCGCTTCCCCTCGAACTGGGAGCTCTCCTCGGCACGCGCGATCGCGGTCGTGCGCCTGCTGATGGCCGAGGGCGTTCCCGCCAACCGACTCGTGGCCGCCGGCTTCGGCGAGCACCAGCCGCTCGAGCCAGGCGAGGGCGAGGAAGCCTACGGCAAGAACCGCCGCATCGAGCTGAAGCTCACGGAGCGTTAACCCTCCCGCCGTGCCGCCGGCGCATGACGCGCGGTTCATCGCACCGAAAGGATGGGCGGCAAGCCGCGCTTAAGGCGGCCTTCATCCCTTGCTAAGCCCTGTTGCATCCGCGCAACGCTGCGATGAAATCGAACCGGCAGGCCTGCCCGTTGGGGATAGCGCAACGCGCTTGCTGATATCAGAGGCACGGGGGAGCGAGACGCCAGGAGCGGCCGGTCGGGGCCGTCGCCGCTCGCACGGGCGCTCCGCGACCGCAGATTCCTTGGGGTGTCGTCATGATAGGGGGCAACAGGAGCCACTCGAAATCGACGCGTTCGGCCGTGCTCGGCTGCGCTCTGGGCTTTGCCGTGGCCGGATTCGTCCTGTTCCAGCTTTTTGCGCGCGATCTGTTTCCGCCGCTTCCGGGCGGCGAGTTCAACGCCGATCGAAACCTTGCGTCGGTGATCTTCGCGCTGATCGCGGGCGTCGCCGGCGTCATGGTCGGCAGCGTGATCGATCGCGTAAGGCGCTGACGCTGCGCACCGGCGATTCTCGGCGGGAGTCTCAGGCCGCCTGCCAGAACGCCTCGTTCGGAGTCGTGCCGCCGGCGTCGGCCGAGAATTGCGGCTTGATGCGGCTCAGGAAGAACATCTCCATCGGCGGCTTGTTCTTGACCTCGAGCGCGCCGCGCGGCTCGGTCTCGAACAGCTTCTGCACATAGTGATAGGTGCTGGCGGAGATGTTGATCCGCCCCGGCTCGGCCGCAGCCTCGAGCCGCTGCGCGACATTCACCGAATCGCCCCAGATGTCGTAGGTGAAGCGCCGCTTGCCGACGAGGCCGGCGACGACGGGGCCGGTGTTGATGCCGATGCGGAGCTTCCACGGCGAGAGCCGCAGCTTCTCGCGCTGCAGGTTCCAGCGCCCGAGATAGGCCTGCATCTCGAGCGCGGCGAGGCAGGCGTCGAGCGCGTGCGTGCGGCTCGGCTCGGGCAGGCCGCCGACGCAGAGATAGGCGTCGCCGATGGTCTTCAAGGTCTCGAGCCGCCGGCGCTGCACGATCTCGTCGAACGAGGTGAAGTGCTGGTTCAGCTGCTGCACCAGCGCCGCGGGCTGCATCTGCTCGGTAAGGCGCGTGAAGCCCATGAAGTCGGCAAACATGATGGTCGCGAGGTCGTAGTGGCGCGGCTGCACCTGGCGCTTGGCCTTGAGCTCGGTCGCGATCGGCGCGGGCAGGATCGTGTGCAGCAGCTCCTCGGCCCGCGCCTGTTCGGCGGCCATTGCGTTCTTGGCGTCGTCGAGGCTGCGCAGCAGCTCGTCGCGCTCGAACAGCTTGCGCCTGAGCTCGAGCTGCGCCACCGCCTGGTTGGCGAGCCGCCGCACCGCCTCGCGCTGCGCGGGCGAGATCTCGTGCGGCTGGAAGTCGATGACGCATAGGGTGCCGAGCGCATAGCCCTCGTAATTGATCAGCGGCATGCCGCAGTAGAAGCGCGCATAGGGCTCGCCGGTGACGTTGGGATATTCCTTGAAGCGCTCGTCCTTGGTGAGGTCGGGCGCGTAGACGAGATCGTTCTGGCAGATCGTCGCGGCGCAGATCTGCATGTCGCGCGGCACCTCGATGAGGCTCGGCGGCAGGCCGTACTTGGCCTTGAGCCAGTCGCGCGTCTCGTCGATGAGGCCGATGAGCGCCACCGGACAGCCGCAGATCTGCGCGGCGAGCTCGGTGAGCGCGTCGTACTCGAATTCGGGCGGCGTATCGAGAATGCGATATTGCTTCAAGGCGGCGACGCGTTCGGCGTCGTTGGGCGGGATCATTTGCATGGCAGGCTCTACCGGTCGGGGGAATTATACCTCGCCGGCGCAGGCTTTGGATGGCCGAGAGGGCCTCCCTTCGCCGGCCAATGTGGCTCCTTTGCGGCACGCCCGGCCCTGACGCTCGTTCGTCTCGAAGAGGCGGAAGCGGAGCCGATGGCCAGCGACGAGATCATCCTCGCCGGGATCGCCTGGGCGGCGATGGGCATCGTGATTGCGGTCGCGGCGGCGCTGACAGGCCGGCCGTTCCTGCCCTGGCTGCTCTACGGCGTCGCCTTCTGGCCGCTTGCGCTCATCCATCTCATCTTCTGGAGACCGCGCATCCGCGATGCCGGGCCGCTCGACGAAGACGAGGAGTGAGTCCAGCGCGAATCCGTTGCGGGGCGGAGCGTTCAGGGCGACTCGGCTACGGACGGGGCGGGAGCGGGCGCAGCTGCGGGCTGCGGATTGACGACGCTCGTTCCCGCGGCGCGCGCTTCCTCGATGCGGGTTTTCTGGATGCGCTTGGCCTCGGCGTCGGAGAGGTTCCAGGCGATAAGGCGCGAGCGGAACTCGGCGTAAGGCCGCCCTGCGATCCACGCGACCAGCGCTTGATGATCGTCGGCCGAGACCAGCGCGGAACGCGTGCGCACCTCCTTGGCGAGATCGGGCGCGTCGCGGCCGCGGCAGCGCAGCACGAACACGGCATTGGTCGCGGGATGCGAGATCTCGGCTACGGCCAGCGTGCCCCAAATGCCCTGGGCGCGGCGCTGGGC
>SBBV01000053.1 GCA_005240015.1 Candidatus Odyssella thessalonicensis
CGGCGCATCATGTTCGCCGTCGCGCGCCGCCGAGCGTGCAGGCCGTGATGGGGCCGGTGGCGAGATCGCGGTCGGGCCGCGGCCGGCGCAGCACGCAGAGCGCCGCGCCGATGCGGCGCTGCTGATAGAGATAGAGGTTCGGCTCGCGGCCCGCGGCAAAGCAGCCGACATCGCACGCCTCGGCCCGCGCCGGTAGCGGCGGGAAGGCGCGCCCGTCGCGATGGCTCCAGATCGTGAGCTCGAGCGTCTCGCCCGGCTCGGTCTGCAGGCGGCAGATCTGGCGCCGATAGGGCCCGAGCCGGTCGTCGAGCGCGTCCGGCCCGAACGCGCGCAGGTTGAGGGCCTTCTCCGCCTCGGCCCGCGGCATCGCCGCGCAAAGATCGCGCACGCGGGTTTGCGCGGCGGCGTTGGTGGCGCCGAGAACGACGCCTGCGATGGCAACGAGAGGCCAGGCCTTCATGACGGGATGCACGCGGTCCAACTGCCGCAAAGACCAAACCAGATTTGTCGTCCCCGCGAAAGCGGGGACTCAGTCGCTCGCCAACAGGCGAGCCTTGGCCAAATCGCGCAAGGCGCGATTTGGCCGTAAGCAGCGCTCTTGCGCTGCGGCGCTTTCGCGGGGGCGACAATCTTGATAATGACTCCGACGCCATGACGGACGTGAATTTCTATCACCTGCAGCGCTCCTCGCTCGAACAGGCGCTGCCGAAGCTGCTCGAGAAGATCCTGCAGGCGGGGAAGCGCGCGGTGGTGATGGCGCGCTCGGAGGAGCGCGTCGAGGCGCTGAACGCGCGACTCTGGACCTACGATCCCAATTCCTTCCTGCCGCACGGCAGCAAGGCGGACGGCAGCGCGGCCGAGCAGCCGGTCTGGCTCACCATCGCCGACGAGAATCCCAACGGCGCCACCGTGCTCGTGCTCACCGACGGCGCGGCGACCGAGAACATGGCCCGCTACGAGCGCTGCCTCGAGCTCTTCGACGGCAACGATCCCGAGCGCGTCGCCGACGCGCGCCAGCGCTGGGCCGCCTACAAGAGCGCCGGCCACGCCGTCACCTACTGGCAGCAGGGCGAGAAGGGCTGGGAGAAGAAGGCGTAGCGACCGGCCGCCATCCTGGCACCTGCGTCGCCGTGGCCGCGCCGCTTCGCTTGTCGCGTCAGAGCCGAGCCGCTATATCGCGCGCCATCTCTGGGCCGTTCCGCCCGCCACTCCCAAGAACAACGAGCGAGACAATGGCGATCGAGCGCACCTTTTCGATCATCAAGCCCGACGCGACCAAGCGCAACATCACCGGCAAGATCACCGCGCTCATCGAGGGCGCAGGCTTGAGGATCGTGGCGCAGAAGCGCCTGTGGCTCTCGAAGCAGCAGGCCGAGGGCTTCTACGCCGTGCACAAGGAGCGGCCGTTCTATGCGAGCCTCGTCAAATTCATGAGCTCGGGGCCGGTGGTGGTGCAGGTGCTCGAGGGCGAGAACGCCGTTGCCAGGTACCGCGAGGTGATGGGTGCCACCGATCCGGCCAAGGCCGCGTCGGGCACGATCCGGAAGCTCTTCGCCGAGTCGATCGAGGCCAATTCGGTACACGGCTCCGACGGGCCCGAGACGGCGATGTCCGAGATCGCGTTCTTCTTCAAGCCCGAAGAGATCGTGGGGTAGGCGGCCCGACCCATCGCGTCATCCTGAGCGAAGCGAAGGATCTGGGACCGCGCGCCTCCAGGCGCGCCTCTTGTCCCCGCCGTCGAGAAAGGGCGCGGCTGGAGCCGCGCGGTCCCATGTCGCTTCGCTCAGGATGACGGTTGGAAACGGAAGATGGCTGCAGCAAAAAGGCCGCCCCTCGGGCGGCCTTTCGCGTTTGGCCGCCCGGCGCGGCGCGCTCAGGCGAGGAAAATGCCCATGAAGATGAGCAGCAGCACGATCCCGACCGTGCTGTAGGTAATCAGCTTCGTGAACCCGGCATAGGTTCCCAAGTGGCTGCGCATGTCGTGGTCGTCGGCCATTGGCGCCCCCATCTCTCGTCCAACTCCCCCTGCGTGAATGGCGATTCTCATAGCGGATGCGACGTTTCGGCGCAATCGGCCTCAGCCCATCAGCGGCGGCGGATTGATCAGCGCGGCCTCCTGCGCCGGCGCGCCATCGATGAGGCAGCGCTCGTTCTCGACGCGGAGGCGCTTCTCGGCGGCGAGCTTCAACGCCAGCGGATAGCAGCGGTGCTCGGCGGCGAGCACGCGCGCGGCGAGCTTGGCCTCGTCGTCGCCGGCGAGCACCGGCACCGCCGCCTGCACGATGATCGGCCCGTCATCCATCGCCGCGCGCACGAAATGCACGGTGCAGCCGTGGAGGCGCACGCCGGCCTCGAGCGCGCGCTTGTGCGTGTCGAGGCCGCGGAACGCGGGCAAAAGCGAGGGGTGGATGTTGATGAGCCGGTCGCGCCAATGCGTAACGAAGGTCTCGGTCAAGAGGCGCATGAAGCCGGCGAGGCAGACGAACTCGACGCCGGCCTTCTCCAGCACGGCGGTGAGCGCCTGCTCGAAGGCCGGGCGGTCCTTCTTGAACGGGCGATGGTCCAGCACGGCCGTGGCGATGCCCGCCTCCTTGGTGCGCGCGAGCCCCGCGGCGGCGGGCTCGTTCGAGAGCACGAGCGCGATCTCGGCGGGGAATTTCGGCTTGCGGCAGGCCTCGATCAGCGCCTGCATGTTGGAGCCGCGGCCCGAGATCAGGATCCCGACTTTCAATTTCGCCATTCCACCAAACCGTCGGCGATGACACCGCACTGTGGGACCGCGCGCCTCCAGGCGCGCCCTTGGTCGCCACAGGAATGGCGCCGAACGCAGCAGGAGATGTGCCAGCACCGATGCGGCGGCAACGAAGGGCGCGCCTGGAGGCGCGCGGTCCCGCAGAGGAGCGTCAATCCGGCCATGTAGCCGACCAATTGGTAAGCTCCACGCTCGGCGCCGCATCCGGGCTCGGCGCGGCCGCGATCTGCCCGATCTCGCGCACGGTCTCGCCTTCGGCGCCGAGCAGATGCGCGAGCGCCCAGGCACGCGCGGCTTCGACCACCATCACCATGCCGATGCCGCAATTGAACGTGCGCACCATCTCCTCGCGCCCGACCTTGCCGGTCTTCATCAGCCACGCGAACACCGGCGGCACCGGCCAGGACGATGCGTCGATGCGCGCGACGGTGCCGGCGGGCAGCACGCGCGGGACGTTCTCGGTCAGGCCGCCGCCGGTGATGTGCGCCATCGCCTTGACGCCGCCCGCGCGCAGCGCGGCGAGGCACGAGCGCACGTAGAGCCGCGTCGGCGTCAAGAGCGCGCCGCCGAGCGACTCGGCCGGATCGAACGGCGCCTTGGCCGAGTAGGGCACGCCCGACTGGGACACGATGCGGCGCACGAGCGAGAAGCCGTTGGAATGCACGCCGCTCGAGGCAAGGCCAAGGATGATGTCGCCCGAACCGATGTCGGCGCGCGGCAGCGCCTCACCGCGCTCGACCGCGCCCACCGCGAAGCCGGCGAGATCGTAGTCGCCCTTGGCGTAGACGCCCGGCATCTCCGCGGTCTCCCCGCCGATCAGCGCGCAGCCCGATTCGCGGCAGGCGGCGGCGATGCCTCTCACGACCGTCGCCGCCTCGGACACTTTGAGCGCCCCGGTCGCGTAGTAGTCGAGGAAGAACAGCGGTTCGGCGCCTTGCACGACGAGATCGTTCACGCACATGGCGACGAGGTCCTGGCCGATCGTGTCGTGCCGGCCGGTCTCGATCGCGACCTTGAGCTTGGTGCCGACGCCGTCGGTGGTGGCGACGAGGATCGGATCGCGATAGCCGCACGCCTTCAAGTCGAAGAGGGCGCCGAAGCCGCCGAGCCCGGCCGCGGTGCCCGCGCGGGCGGTCGATTTCGCGGCCGGCTTGATCGCCTCGACCAGCGCATTGCCGGCGTCGATGTCGACCCCGGCTTCCTTGTATCTTTCCGTGGATATGGACAAATCTCCGTTGCGTCGGGCGGATTTCGGCGCCCTTATAGCCGGCCCGCCTAGGGAGTGAAACCGATGCCGCATCTCGTCCGGGGAAGGACGCTGTGGATTTTGCTCTTGGCCGCGCTCATGCCGGCCCTCGGGGCAACACCTGCGCGCGCCGAGAGCGCCGACCTCTACACCGTGACGGGCGTGCAGGTGCAGGCGAGCGGCGCGCGGCCCGAGCTCGCGCGCGCCAAGGCGGTGGCCGCGGGCGAAGCGGTGGCGCTCGGCCGCCTGCTCCGGAAGCTCACGCTGGCCGAAGACCACGCGCGCCTTCCCAAGCCCGACGCCGAGGCCGTGCGCGGCGCGGTGCGCAACTTCTCGGTCGAGAGCGAGAACCAGCAGGGCGACAAGTACACGGCCTCGATCGCCTACCGCTTCGACCGCGACGCGATCCGCGCGATGCTCGAGAGCGCCAGCATCCCGTTCCTCGATGCGCCGAGCCCGCCGCTCGTGCTGCTGCCGGTCTGGCGCGAAGAGGGCAAGCCCACGCTCTGGGACGACCCCAATCCGTGGCGCGAGGCCTGGCAGCGCCACGAGCCCGAAGACACACTGGTGGAGTTCGCGCGCCTGCGTGCCGATCTCGCCGACTTGAAGGCGATCTCGGGCGAGGAAGCGGCCGCCGGCAACCGCGCCGCGATCAATCGCATCGCCGATCACTACAAGGCGGGGCTGATCGCGGTGGCGCTCGCCACCGTGGAGAAGGGCCAGCGGCGCATCGCCGTCACGCTCTACGATGTCGCCAACGGGCGCACCAGCGCCATCGGCACGTTTCCGGCCGGCACCGATGCCGCCGGTCTCGACAAGGCGGCGCAGCAGATCGCGCGCGCGATCGATGCGGGCTGGAAGAAGAGCGCCATCGCGGTCGAGCAGAATGCCGTCGTCGTCCGTATCCGCGCGCCGCTCCAGGGCCTCGATCATTGGATCAGGATCCGCCAGACGCTCTCGAGCATGCCGCAGCTGCGCAGCCTCACCACGGTGTCGATGAGCCCGGGCGAGGCGCTGATCGAGCTGCGCTTCGCCGGCACCATGGCCGAGCTGCGCCGCCAGCTCGAGCAGAAAGGGATGGCGATCACGCCCGAGCCGGCCGCGGCCGGCGGGACCGAAGTGTGGCTGCTGAGGCCGCCGGCCACGACGATCAAGGAAACCGAGCTTCCGCCGACGCCGGCGTCGCCGCCGGGCAAGGCCGAGGAGCGCCCGAAGCCCGGCCCGCCGGCCGGCAAGGAGCCGCAAAAGAAGCCGTGAACGTACCCAATCTGATCTCGCTGCTGCGCCTCGCGGCGGTGCCGCTCGTCGTCTGGCTGATCGCCAATGACCGCTTGAACGCCGCGATGTGGCTGTTCGCGGCGGCGGGCATCAGCGATGCGATCGACGGGTACCTGGCGCGCATCTGGCGCCAGCGCACGCGGATCGGCGCCTACCTCGATCCGCTTGCCGACAAGATGCTGCTGGTCTGCGTGTTCGTGACGCTCGGCCAGGTGGGCAAGCTGGACTCCTGGCTCGTGATCCTGGTCGTCTCGCGCGACGTCATGATCGTGGGCGGCATCATTCTCTTGTTCCTGCTCGAGCACCGCATCGAGGTGCAGCCGAGTTTCATCAGCAAGGCCAACACCGCCGCGCAGATCGCGTTCGCCGCGCTCGTGCTGGCGCGCTACGGCCTCGATCTCAGCAGTGCCGCCTGGCTCGCCGTCGTCGAGTGGTCGAAATACGCGGTGGCCGCGACCACGCTGCTCTCGGGCGCGCACTACGTCGTCATCGGCATCCGTCACCTGGCTGCGGCCAATGGCGGTCCCACCAAACCCGAGCGCCGGCCGTGACCGCGCGCCAGCTCGTGCTCGATCTGCCGCATCGGCCGGCGCTGGGGCGCGGCGACTTCCTGGTGGCGCCCAGCAACGCCGCAGCCGTGGCGTGGGTCGATCGCTGGCCCGCCTGGCCGGCGCCGGGCCTGGCGCTGTTCGGCCCCGCCGGCTCGGGCAAGAGCCACCTCGCCGCCGTGTGGCAGACGCGGAGCGGCGCCGTCGATGTCAACCGCGAAACGCTGGCGCGGGGCCGCGTCGAGGCGCGGTGCTGCGTGATCGAGGATTGCGCGGCGGGGCTCGCCGACCGCGCGACGGCGGAAGCCCTCTTTCATCTCTATAACCGCATCGCCGCCGCGCGCGGCCACGTGCTGCTGACCGGGACGGCGCCACCGGCGCGCTGGACCGTGGCGCTGCCCGATCTCCGCTCGCGGCTCAACGCGTTGCCGGCGGTCGAGATCAAGGCGCCTGACGACGCGATGCTCACGGGGCTCTTCGCCAAGCTCTTCCGCGACCGCCAGCTGGCCGTGCCCGGCGAGGTGATCCTTTATCTCGTGGCGCGCATCGAACGTTCGGGGGCGGCGGTTGCGCGCGCGGTCGAGACGCTCGATCGCGTCTCGCTCGCCGAGCGCCGGCCCATCACCTTGCCGCTGGCCCGGGCCGCGCTGGGCTTGGTGTGAGCCCGTCGGCAGGTCGGAAAGGACCCTGGGGATAAGATGGCATCCAGGAATTGTATGCCGGGCAAAAAACTGTTACAAAATGTAGCACCAGCATTAGGGACGCACGAGCCCTTGTGAAAGTTGTCATGCACCGTTTACGGCCCCCGGCTAGTATGCGGTGACTTTCGATCCAAAGAGGGGGACGACATGAATTCTGGAACATTGCGGATGACCGGCATTGCGGGCCTCGTGTGGGGTGTGCTCGCGATCCTGGTCTTTCTCGTCACCATTCTGTTCGTCGCGCGTGCGATACAGAGCGGGCAGGGCGCGGCTGCGGCCGGCGGGGGGACCGCCATGATCGCCAAGATCTTCAGCGTGGTCGCCGCGCTGGCGCTGTGCTGGATGCTCTTCCAGCTCTCGCAGGTCTTGGGCGGCGGCATGGGCGCCATCGTTTGCTACGCCACCATCGCGATCACGATCATCCAAGTCATCCTGACGCTCGCCAATGTCGCCGGCGTCATCAACATCATCCTGTTCGTGCTGCAGGGCATCGGCCTCATCCTGGTCGGCGTCTTCGGCATCATGGCCAAGCGATTCACGAGCGGATCGTACAAGGCGTTCTGCGTGCTGATGATCATCACCGGCGCCTCGGTCGCGGTCGTGGTGCTGGCGTTCCTCTACCCGTTCCTCGCCCTCGCCACGGGCATCGTGCTGTTCATCGCCATGAACGGCGCGGCTAAGCAGGCAGCGGCGTAGCGGCGTCGGCGGGCGGCGGTGCCGCTCGTCGAATGAAGACTGACGGGGCCGTCGCGGACATCTCCGCGCCGGCCCCAATTGCTTTGGGCGTTCAAGTGGAGTGAATGACGATGGCTCGAACCGGCGGCATCCTCACTTTCTGCATGATCGGCGGCGTGGTGCTCGGCTTTCTGCTGAGCCTCGGCGCGCAAGCCGCACCCGCGCTCGGCATCATCGCGCTGCTGCTCTATCTCGCCGCGTTCGTGATGTGGTTCATCGTGATGTTCGCGCTCAAGTCGAACCTCGCGCAGAACGACTACCACCGCGCCGGCGGCATCATCTGGTCGATCGTCGCCCTCACCGCGCTCACGATCGTGCTCGCGATC
>SBBV01000435.1 GCA_005240015.1 Candidatus Odyssella thessalonicensis
ACGTTCCGAGACACCGAAATGACGCGTGCGCCGCAACTCTCGCGCGTCGTCGCGTCGATCTCGCAGTGACCGAAGATTCCGTCCTCGACGATCGTGTGGCGCGACCGCGTCCAGTGATCGGCCTTCGCGATGTAGAAATGCGTCCCCGCTGCGCTGCCGAGGTCTTCGAGCAGGAACCTGCCGTCGGCCTGCTCGGTCAGCGCGGCGTGCTGCCGCGAAACCGAGGGGTCGGCGACGACGACGTCGTTGCCGTCGCCGCGGCCGATCGTGAGCCGCTGCAGGGCGGGCGCGGTTCCCATCATGGCAGGCTGCGGATGCGGCCCTTGAGCCGCTGCGCCTTGGCGGCGTCGAACCACCAATAGCGCGTGGAGGTGCCGCGCCGGTGCGGCTCGGGGATGCCGAACTTGTCCCAGTAGAGAAGGCGGTCCTTGTCGAGATACCAGGCTGGCACCACGAAATGATGGTGCAGCAGCACGCGGTCGAGCGCGCGGGTGCGCGCAACCAACTGCTCGCGGTCGGGCGCGCCGATCACGAGGCCGATGAGCTCGTCGATCGCCTTGTCCTTGACGCCGATATGGTTGCTGCTGCCCTCGGTATCGGCGGCGGCGCTCGACCACATGTCGCGCTGCTCGTTGCCCGGCGATTCGGACTGCCCCCAGCTGCCGTTGATCATGTCGAAGTCGAACTTCTCGACCCGCTTCTGATACTGCGTCGGGTCGACGAGGCGCACCTCCATGACGATGCCGAGCCGGCGCAGATTCTGCGCATAGGGCAGGATGAAGCGCTCGTCGGCCTGGAACTGCAGCAGCATCTCGATGCGCATCGCGTTGCTGCCCTTCATGAGGCGGCCGTCCTTGTATTCCCAGCCGGCCTCCTTGAGCAGCGCCAAGGCCTGACGCAGCCCCTCGCGGATGTTGCCGTCGCCGGAATAGGCCGGCAGCGTGTAGGGCTCCTTGAAGACGCTCTCCGGCACGCGGCCCTTGAAGCGCTCGAGGATCTTGAGCTCCTCGCCTTGCGGCAGCCCCGAGGAGGCCAGCTCGGAGTTCGCGAAGTAGCTCTTCGAGCGGACGTACTGGTTGTAGAAAATGTTCTTGTTGGTCCACTCGAAATCGAACAGCAGCGCGAGCGCGCGGCGCACGCGCCAGTCGGTGAAGTTCGGCCGACGCGTGTTGAACACCAGCGCCTGCATGCCTTGCGGCCGCGCGTTGGGGACCGGGCGCTTGATCAGGTGGCCTTGGCGCACGGCGGCGATTTCGTATTGGGTCGCCCAGGCGAGTGCCTGGTTCTCGTCGTGGAAATCGTATTCGCCGGCCTTGAACGCCTCGCGCGCCACGGTCTCGTCGCGATAGTAATCGATGCGGATGACGTTGAAATTGTCGTAGCCGCGGCACGTGGGCATATCGGCCGCCCAATAGTCCTTGATGCGCTCGAAGGTGATGTAGCGACCCGGCTGCACCGGCCCGATCTTGTAGGGCCCGCTGCCGAGCGGCGGCTCGAGCGTCACCTTGTCGAATTCGCGCTTCGACCAATACGCCTTCGAGAACACCGCGAGCTCGGTGATGATCAACGGCAGCTCGCGGTTGCCGGCCTCCTTGAACGTGAAGCGCACCGTCATCGGGCCGGCGCGCTCCGCCTTCACCACGTCCTTGTAGTATTGGCGGTAGAAGGGATGCGCCTTGTCGCTCACCAGCGTCTCGAACGAGAAGGCGACGTCCTCGGCGGTGATCGGCGAGCCGTCGTGGAAGCGCGCACGCTCGTCGATCTCGAACGCGACCCAGGCGCGATCCTTGGGCGTCTCGATCGTCTTGGCGATCCACGCGTATTTGCTGAACGGCTCGTCCTCGGCGCTGCGCATCAGCGTGGCGAAGGTGAGATTGGCGACGCCACCCGCCACGGTGCCCTTCAACAGGAACGGGTTGAGATTGTCGAAGGTGGCGGCGCCGACCGCTTCCCAGAGCGCGCCGCCCTTGGGCGCATTGGGATTGACGTAGTCGAAATGCGTGAAGCCGGGCTTGTATTTGGGCTCGCCGTGCATCGCGATGCCGGGACCCTTGAACGTTTCGCCCTGGCCGAGCGCCGGACGCCAGGCCGAGACGGCGACGGCGCTGCCGGCGAGTGTTGCGAGCGCGTGTCGGCGCGAGAGGATCCAACGCATGAGCCTCACTCCTTCAGCAGCGCCAGCGCGGCAGCGTGGATTTCGGGGTTGGCGGCGGCGAGGAAGGTCTCGCCCGAGCCGGTGGTGAGCGGCGCGCCCATCCAGTCGGTGACGACGCCGCCCGCCTCCTCGACGATCGGCGCGAGCGCCAGAAAATCCCAGGGCTTCAACAGCGCATCGGCCATGAGGTCGATATTGCCGCCGGCGATCATGCCGACGGCGTAGCAGTCGACACCCCAGCGCGTGAAGGCGCAAGCCGCGGCGAGGCGCTGGTGCTTCGCCGCCTTCCAGCCGGTGAACATGTCGGGCGTCGTCGAGCAGAGGATGGCGCTCTTGAGCGGCACCGGGGGCTTGGTGCGCGTGCGCCGGCCGTTGAACAGCGTGCCGTGGCCGCGGACGCCGATCCAGCGCTCGCGCTGGATCGGCTGGTCGAGGATGCCGAGGATCGGGCGCCCCTTCTCGCAGAGCGCGATCAGCGTGCCGAACAACGGCACACCGCAGAGGAACGCCTTGGTGCCGTCGATGGGATCGATCACCCATTCGTAGACGGCATCGGGCCGCGAGCGGCCGTGCTCTTCGCCCCAGAGGCCGTGCTCGGGGAATTCCTGCGCGATGACGGCGCGGATCGCGGCCTCGGCCTCGCGGTCGGCACGCGTCACCGGGCTGCCGTCGCCCTTGATGTCGACGCCGATGCCGGAGCGGAAATAGGGGCGGATCACGCGGCCGCTCGCGGCCCGATGCCGTCTACGAATGGGTGATCGATCCCATCGACGGCACCAAGGCGTTCCTCTGCGGTGTGCCGTTGTTCGGC
>SBBV01000189.1 GCA_005240015.1 Candidatus Odyssella thessalonicensis
GCTCGCGCAGCTGGCGGTCGAGATTGGCCTCGAGCAGCGCGATGGTCACGAGCACCGTGGCACCGAGGCCGAGGGCCAGCACGATGCGCGCCACCGGCGAGCCCGGGCGGTGCAGGTTGGCGAGCGCGAAGCGCAGCACCGCGCGCCGCGTACCGCGCTTCGAGGCAAGCTTGGCCGTGCGCGTAATGCCCGCGGCGCCGCCCTGAAAGAGGATGAACGTGCCGATCACGGCGGCCACGAAGAGGCCGGCCATGAAGCGGTCGGCGGCGGTGATGACCGCGAGCGCCGCCAGCGCCGCGGCGCAAAACGCCGTTGCCGCGAGATATTCGCGCTTGGGCCGCGCCTCGATCGGCGACACCGTGTTGCGGAACAGAAGCGCCGGCGGCACTTCGCGCGCAGCACCGAGCGCCCAGAGCGAGAACGCGAGCACCGTGAGCAGGCCGAACGCGGCGGCGAGCAAGAGCGGCAGCGGATAGACCGCGATCTCGAGCTTCACCGGCAGCAGCGCTTCGAGCGGGCCCGCGAGCAACAGCGGCAGACCGGTTCCGGCCGCGAGCCCGACCACGATCGCGATGCCGGCGAGGAACAGCACCTCGATGAGATAGACGCGGAAGATCAGCGAAGCCGGGGCACCCAGGCACTTCAACGTCGCGATCGTGCCGGTGCGGCCGTCGAGCCAGGCCTTGACGCCGCTCGCGATGCCGAGCCCGCCGACCAGCAGCGCGGTGAGGCCGACGAGCGTGAGATATAGCGTGAGCCGCGTGAGGAAGGTTTCGAGGCCGGGCGCGGCCTCGGCGGTGGAGCGGATGCGCCAGCCAGTGTCGGGGAATTCCTTCTTGGCGGCGGCGATCGTGGAAGCCGGCGACGCGCCGGCGAGCCTGAGGCGGTGCTGGTAGAAGATGAGGCTGCCCGGCTGGACCAGGCCGGTCGCCGCCAGCGCCGCGTCGGAGACGAGCACGCGCGGCCCGAGCGTGAAGAGGCGCGTGGCGCGGTCGGGCTCGCGCTCGAGCGTGCCGCGGATCTCGATCAGGATGTTGCCGATCTTGAGCGTGGCGCCGGGCTTCAAGCCGAGGCGTGTCATCAGCAGCGGGTCGACGAGCGCGCCATGCCGACCCCCCCGCGCGGCCAACACCTCGGCGAGCGCTCTTGCATCGAGGCTTTTGCCGTCGGCCTCGACTTCGCCGAACAGCGGATAGCGCGCGTCGACGCCCTTCATTTCGACGAGCAGCCGGTCCTTGCCCGGCGCGGGTGCCGCGCCGCCCTCGCCGTTCACATACGCCATCGCGCGCAGCTCGGCCGTGGTCGAGACCATGCCGCGGCCCGCGAGCCATTTGAGCTCGGCGGCGCCGGCCGGGCGGTGCACGAGCGTGAAGGCAAGATCGCCGCCCAGGAGCTTGCGCGCATCGCGCTTCAAGCCGTCTTCGATCGCGCGCGAGAGCGAGCCGATGCCGGCGATCGCGGCGACGCCGAGCGCAAGACACGCCAGCACGATGCGAAAGCCCTTGATGCCGCCGCGCAGCTCGCGCCGGGCCAGCGTGAAGGCGAGCGTGATCGCTCTCATTGCGCGGCCGCGGCTAGCGTGCGGCGCTCGTCGCCGACGATGTGGCCGTCGGACAGGCGCACGATGCGCCCGCAGCGGCCGGCGAGGCCGCGGTCGTGCGTGATCAGCACGAGCGTTGTGCCGAGCTTCTCACGCAGCTGGAACAGGAGGTCCATCACCTGCGCGCCGGTGTCGCCGTCGAGATTGCCGGTGGGTTCGTCGGCGAGGATGAGGCGCGGCGAGACGGCGGTGGCGCGCGCCAGCGCCACGCGCTGCTGCTCGCCGCCCGATAGCTGCGCCGGATAGTGATCGAGCCGATGGCCGAGGCCGACCGCCTCCAGGCCTTGCTTCGCCGCCGCCAACGCGTCGGCGCGGCCGGCGAATTCGAGCGGGATCGCCACGTTCTCGAGCGCCGTCATCGTCGGCACGAGGTGGAAATTCTGGAATACGATGCCGATGCGGTCGCGGCGGAAGAGTGCCAAGCCGTCCTCGTCGAGCGCGCCCAAATCGGTATCGGCCACCTCGACCTTGCCCGAAGACGGGCACTCGAGCCCCGCGATCACCATCATCATCGTCGATTTGCCCGAGCCCGAAGGGCCGACCACGGCGACCGTTTCGCCGTCGGCGACGTCGAGGTCGATCCCGCGCAGGATGTGCACGGGGCCGGCCAGGCTCTGAAGGGTGAGATGGACGCCGCGGAGACGGATCATGGACGGGAGAGCGTGTACCACTTAGGTATGTCGCAACCAACAAGGAGATCGGGGCGCCAACATGGCAGCCGAGGTCTTGTTTCCGCGCGCCGCGCGCCTATGGGCGCTGCTTGCTTTCATCTTGACGGCGGCCCTCCCCGCTTCCGTCGCGGCGCAGAGCAAGCCGGTCACGATCCTCGCGTTCGGCGACAGCCTCGTCGCCGGCTACGGGCTCGGCAGCCGCGACGGCTTCACGGCCAAGCTCGAAGCCGCATTGAAGGCCAAGGGCATCGAGGCGCGCGTCGTCAATGCCGGGCTCTCGGGCGACACTTCGGCCGGCGGCCTCGCGCGGCTCGACTGGGCGCTCGAGCCCAAGCCCGATTTCGCCATCGTCGAACTTGGCGGCAATGACGGCCTGCGCGGGCTCGATCCTGCCCAAACCCGCGCCAATCTCGACGCCATCCTGACCAAGCTCAAGGCGAAGAATGTGAAGGTGCTGTTCGCCGGCATGTATGCGCCGCCCAACATGGGCCCCGACTACGGCAAGGCGTTCAACGCGCTCTTCCCCGAGCTCGCGCAAAAGCACGGCGTCGCGTTCTACCCTTTCTTCCTGGAGGGCGTGGCCGCCGACGCCAGTCTGAACCAGCCCGACGGCATTCATCCCAACGCGAAGGGCGTCGACATCATCGTCGAACGAATCCTGCCGCACGTGCTGAAGCTGATCGGCCGCTGAGGCGTGGCGACGTTTTACACGTGCATCCATCCTTCGAGGCGCAGCAAACGCCAAGCGGCGTTTGCCGCGCGCCTCAGGATGAGGATTTTGTTGGATGCAATACAGCCTCATCTCGAGGTGCGA
>SBBV01000068.1 GCA_005240015.1 Candidatus Odyssella thessalonicensis
ACATCACGAAGGTGGCGGCGCAGCTCTGCGGCCTCTCGCTCGACCGCACCAACGCCGCCACCTTCGTGATGTCGGGCGTGCTCGGCGGGCTCGCCGGTGCCATGATCGGCTCCTCGGCCGAGCTGCTCTCGAACCTCTTGCCGCTGCAGCTCACGGTGAAGGGCCTGATCGTCACCGTGATCGGCGGCCTCGGCAGCATCCCCGGCGCCATCGTCGCGGGCCTCCTCGTCGGCGCGTTCGAGAAGGGGCTCGAGACCTGGAGCGTGCTCGCGCGCGATCTCTGCGTGATGCTGCTGATCTTCGTCTTCCTCGTCGCCAAGCCCGCCGGCATCTTCGGCCGGCTCAACGTGCGCGATTGAGGCCGGAATGGACTATCTCTACGGCCTCGCCCAGACCATCGGCGTCCACACCATCCTCGGGCTCTCCGCCTACGTCGTGCTGCAGACCGGGCAGGTGACGATGGCGCAGGCGGCGTTCTACGCCGTCGGCGCCTACCTCGCCGCGATGCTGACGACGCTCTGGGGCCACAACATCCTCGTCGCGATCTTGATCGCGAGCATCGCCTCAGGCGTGCTGGCCGCGCTGGCGGGCTTCCCGGCGCTGCGCTTCAAGGGCCTGATGCTCGTCGTCGCCACGATGGCGCTCGGCGAGGCGGTGCGCGAGTTCTTCTTCAACTTCGACTACCAGATCGCGAAGGGCGACCTGAAGGTGGGGCCCGCCGGCGCCGAGGGCTTCCGCCAGATCCGCTATTTCTACGAACGCGGCTGGAGCACCGCCGACGTCGCCGGCTTCATCTGGATCTTCGTCGTCGGCATCATGGCGTTCCTGTGGTGGATGGATCGCTCGCGCATCGGCGCGGTGCTGCGCGCGGTGGGCGAGGACGAGCTCGCCGCGCAGAGCGTGGGCATCAACCTGACGGCGGTGAAGGTCTCGGCCTTCGCGCTCGGCGGCGTCATCGCCGGCATCGGCGGCGCGCTCTACGCCCACTACACCACGCACATCGAGCACAGCGCGTTCGGCGTGCTGACCGCGACCTTCGCCATCGCCTATCCGATCCTGGGCGGGCTCGGCAGCGTGTTCGGCACGCTGCTCGCCGTCATTTTCGTGCAGGGGATTCTCATCTACGGCCTGCCCGATTTCGGCGTGCGCTTCGCCACCTTCCTCGAGGCGAACCTCGACCTCTCGCTCGGCTGGCTGAAGCAGCACATCAGCGACATCCGCAACCTCGCCTTCGGCGTGCTCATCCTCTTGGTCATGAACTGGCGGCCGCGCGGACTCATCGACGAACGCGTGGTGCGCATCCTGGGCCGCCTCGTCGAGCGGCGGCCGGAGCCGCGCAAGGCCTGAGCCATGCGGTCGAGCGCACATCGGATGGCCAGCAAGAAAAGTGAACACGAGCCGGGGAGCCGCGGAGTGACAAGAATGCGCGCGCAGCGCGCGCCGGTTCTTCCTCCCCGGCTCCCCGGCTCCTGTGAACTTGACGGCGTTTCCGTCCAACGTGCGCTGCGCCGGTTGGCGCGAGGCCGCCATGCTTGAGCTGCGCGGTCTTTCGAAATTTTTCGGCGGCGTGCGCGCCGTCGACGGGCTCGATTTCTCGGTGCGCGAAGGGGAGATCGTGGGGCTGATCGGCCCCAACGGGTCGGGCAAGAGCACGACGGTGAATCTCATCTGCGGCGTGTTCCCGGTGACGGCGGGCAGCGTCGCGTTCCGCGGCCGCGACATCACCAAGGCGCCGCCGCACCAATGCCTCGCGCTCGGCATCGCGCGCACGTTCCAGAACATCCGCCTCTTCAACGAGCTCACGGTGTGGCAGAACCTCTGGGTGGCGCAGAACTCGGCCAAGCACAGGAAGGAACGCGGCTTCGTCGGGCGCTGGATCGGTGGACGCGGCCAGGCGCGCCGCTCGGTCGAGCGCTACCTCGAATTCTCGGCGCTCGCGCCGAAGCGCGACGAGCTCGCCGGCAATCTCTCGTTCGGCGAGCAACGCCGGCTCGCCGAGCGCATCCGCCGCCTGAAAAACCAGGGCAAGACCGTGGTGCTCGTCGAGCACGTGATGGAGCTGGTGATGGGCGTCACCGAGCGCATCGCGGTGCTGAACTTCGGCCGCAAGATCGCGGAAGGGACGCCGGGTGAGATCCAGGCGAATCAGGCCGTGCGCGAAGCCTATCTCGGCACCGGAGCGAAGGTCTGATGCTCGAGGTCGCCGACATCGTGACGAGCTACGGCAAGATCGAGGCGCTGAAGGGCGTCTCGCTGCGCGCCGAGCCGGGCAAGATCACGTGCCTGCTCGGCCCCAACGGCGCCGGCAAGACGACGCTGATGCTGACGATCGCCGGCATCCTGAAGCCGCGGCGCGGCTCGGTGCGGCTCGAGGGCCGTGAGCTCGCCGGCGCGGCACCCCGGCGCATCGTCGAGGCCGGCATCGCGCTGGTGCCCGAGAACCGGCTCGTGTTCCCCAACATGACGGTCGCCGAGAACCTCGCCGCGGGCGCCTTTACGCGCGGCGACGGCGGCGGTATTGCCGCCGACCTCGAGCGCATGTACGCGCGCTTCCCGCGCCTGAAGGAGCGCTCGAGCCAGGCGGCCGGCACGCTCTCGGGCGGCGAGCAGCAGATGTGCGCCATCGCGCGCGCCCTCATGGCGCGCCCGGC
>SBBV01000397.1 GCA_005240015.1 Candidatus Odyssella thessalonicensis
CCCGAGGCCAAGCCGGTCAACGATCTCTCGTCGACCGCGCTGCTGGCGCTGGCCCGCAAGCTGCGCGACGAGGGCCGGCTCAGTTCCGGGCGCGAGATCGCGGCGCCGCCGCGCCTTTTCCTGGGCGCCGCCGATGCCCCGATGGATCCCAAGCCGGGATGGCAGCCGGATTCGCTCGCGGCCAAGCTCGCGGCCGGCGCCGATTTCGTGCAGACTCAATATTGCTTCGATCTCGCCATGCTGCGGCGCTACTTGGCGCGGCTCGCCGAGCACGGCATTCCCGAGAAGGTCTACATCATCGTCGGCATCGGCCCGCTCGCCTCGGCCAAGCAGGCGCGCTGGATGCATGAGAAGCTCTGGGGCGTCTCGATCCCCGAGCCGATCATCAGGCGCCTCGACGGCGCCGCCGATCAGAAGGCTGAAGGGCGCAGGATCTGCGCCGAGCTCATCCAGGAGCTCGCCACGATTGCCGGTGTGGCCGGCGCGCATCTGATGGCGCCGCGCCAGGAGGCCGAGATGGCGGCCGCGATCGAGCTTTCGGGCGTGCTGAAACGGCGCGCCGCTGCTGCAACCGCGCGAACGGCGTAGCGCAGATGCCTCCCACCTTGTCGTCCCCGCGAAAGCGGGGACCCACGCCCGATGGCGTGCGAAACGGCCAACCCTAGCTGCGGGGTCGCTGCATGGGTCACCGCTTGCGCGGGGACGACAAATTCATTTTCCTGACCGGGGAATTTTGGGGGCGCACCATGGTCGCCGGCGGACGCTACAGGCTCGATCCGAGCTATCGGCGCTTTCCCACCGTCCTGCATGCGCTCGACCACGCGGCGCAGCGCCTCGCCGATCGCCCCGGCCTCATCGTCCCCGGGCCCGACGGACGCGATCGCGCGCTGAGCTACCGCGACTATCGCGCCGCCGTCGCCGCGCTCGCGCGGCATTTCGCGGCGCTCGGCGCGCGCGGCAAGGCGGTGGCCGTCGTCGCCGGCAACGGCATGGACGCGGCGCTCGCGCTGATGGGGGCCATGGCCGCAGGCGCGCTCGCGGCGCCGGTCAACCCCAACTACACGCAGGCCGAGCTGGTGCCGCTGATCAAGGACGTCGGCGCGCATGTGCTCTGCTGCGATCCGCCGCAGGAAGCGCGCATGCGCGCGCTGGCGGCGGAGCTCGGCATTCCGCATGTCGAAGTGCTCGCCGCCGGCATGATCGAGAAGCATCTGCGCGATTCACCGTCCGAACTCGCGCTGCCCACGCCCGAAGACCCGTCGGTCATGTTCTTCACCGGCGGCACGACCGGCCTGCCCAAGGGGGCTGCGCATACGCACGCGACGATCATGGCCTATGCATTCGCGGTGGGGGCACTCTGGCCGCTCGAATTCGGCAAGGAGCGCGTGCTCAACGTGGCGCCGCTGTTCCACATCTGGGGCTTCTGCTTCACGCTGGTCTATCCTTTGTTCATCGGCGCCTCGATGGTACTCCTGCCCGCCTACCGGCCCGGCGAGGTGCTCGCCGCGTTCGAGCGCCAACGCATCACGGTGTTCGCCGGCGGCCCGCCCACGCTCTATGTCGGCCTGCGCGCGCACGAGAACTATCGCAAGACCGACTTCTCCAGCATCCGCTGGTGCATGTCGGGCGGCGCGCCCTGCTCCGAGGAATTGATCCGCGCCTGGCAGGAAGAGACCGGCAGCGTGATCTTGGAGGGCATCGGCATGTCGGAGGGCGCGCCGATCGCGCAGATGCCGATGCACGGCAAGAAGAAGGTTCGCTCGGTGGGCGCCGTGCCGCCCGACACCGAGGTCGAGATCGTCGATCTCGAGACCGGCACGCGCGTGCTGCCGGCCGGCGAGGTCGGCGAGATCCGCGTCCGCGGGCCGCAATTCATCAAGGCCTATCGCAACCGGCCCGATGAATCGGCCAAGACCTTCCGCGACGGCTGGCTCTACACCGGCGACATCGGCTATTTCGACGCCGAGGACGACTATCTCTTCGTCGTCGACCGCAAGAAGGAGATGATCCTGGTCGGCGGCTACAACGTCTATCCGCGCGAGATCGACGAGGTGCTGCTGAAGCACCCGGCCATCCTCGAGGCGGCGACGGTGGGCGTGCCCGACAGCTTCTCGGGCGAAGCGGTCAAGGCCTATGTGGCGCTGAAGCCCGGCGCCAAGCTCGAGCGCGCCGAGCTCGAGGCCTACTGCCGCGAACGGCTCGTCAAGTACAAGCTCCCGCGGCACATCGAATTCCTCGACGCGCTGCCCAAGACCGGCGTCGGCAAGATCAACAAGCTCGCGCTCAAGGCGCGGGGGTGAGCTTCACCGGCGTCCGGAGTGGGGTAAGCCCGGCGCCGCCTCACCGAAGCGACGCGATGATCTCGCGGTAGGCGCCCTCGGGAAACGCTTTGAGCGTGTGCGTGCGCACGAAGCCGAGCATGCCGAGCTGTATCACGAAGCGCGCCATCACCGCGTCGTCGGACGCCTCGCAGATGATGATGAGGTCGTATTCGCCCATGGTGAGATGGACGCTCTTGATCTCGCCGCCCATCTCCGCGAGCGCGCGCTTGGCGGCGTCGAAGCGCTTGGGCGAGTCCTTCACCTGCTGGATACCCTTGTCGGTCCAGTTGACGAGCACGAAATAGGTCGACATCGGCGCACCTCTCGGGGCTTCGGCGCCCTTTGACATGCCGCCGGGAGGCGGTTTCGGCAAGGCCGCCCCGGCGCTCTGGCAAATCCTATCGAATGATACTAGTCCTCTTCGGATGAAAGGCTGGATCGTCGAGGGCACGAGGGGCGAAGCGCCGCTCGTCTGGACCGAGCTGCCGGCGCCGGCGCCCGCGCCCGGCTATTCGCGCATCCGCGTCGAGGCGGCGGCGCTCAATTTCTCCGATCTGCTGATGGTGCGCGGCAAGTACCAGGTGCGGCCGCCGCGGCCGTTCACCCCGGGGCAGGAAGTGGCCGGCACGGTGATCGCACCGGCGCCGGACGGCCGCTTCAAGGCCGGCCAGCGCGTCGCGAGCAAGGTCGTGTGGGGCGGCTTCGCCGAAGAGGCGCTGGTCGCCGACGCGATGGCGATCCCGGTGCCGGACGGCATGCCGTTGGCGGAAGCCGCCGCCCTCCCGGTCGTCTACGTCACCGCGCACATCGCGCTGCTGCATCACGGCCGGCTCGCGCCCGGCGAGACCGTGCTGGTGCACGCCGCGGCCGGCGGCCTCGGCCTCGCCGCGGTCGAGGTTGCCGCGGGCAAGGGCGCGCAGGTCATCGCCGCCGCGGGCGGTGCCGCCAAGGGCGCGATCGCACGCGAGCACGGTGCTATCGAGGCGCTCGACTACGGCGAGCCGGACTGGGCGATGCGCGTCAAGGAGCTCACCGGCGGGCGCGGCGCCGACATCGTGTTCGACTCGGTCGGCGGCGACGTCACCGAACAGAGCCTGAAGTGCATCGCCTGGGGCGGACGGCTGCTGATCGCGGGGTTCTCGTCCGGCACGATTCCGGCCATTCCCGGCAATCGCCTGCTGCTCGCCAATGCCTCGGCCATCGGCGTCTATTGGAGCCACGAGCGCGATGCGGCGCTGGTCGAGGCGGCGGTGCGCGATCTCTTGGCGCTCCATGCCGCCGGCGAGATCCGGCCGCGCATCGACACGCGCTTCCGCCTCGAAGAATTGCCGCAGGCGCTGGCGGCGCTGCAATCGCGCCAGAGCACGGGCAAGATCGTGCTGCGCGTGGGAGACGCGGCATGACGGCGCCGCTGCTGCACGGCATCCGCGTGCTCGATCTCTCGCGCGTGATGGCCGGGCCCTACTGCGCCTCGATGCTGGCCGACGCCGGGGCCGAGGTGATCAAGATCGAGATCCCGGGCGCGGGCGAGGATTCGCGCCATATCGGGCCGTTCGCCGACGGGGCCGGGGGGCGCGAGAGCGCCTATTTCATGCTGCTCAACCGCGGCAAGAAGAGCGTCACGCTCGATCTCAAATCGCCGCGCGGGCTCGCGCTGTTCAAGCGGCTCGTCGGCAAGAGCGACGTGCTGGTCGAGAATTTCCGCCCCGGCGCCGCCGAGCGGCTCGGCATCGGCTACCCAGCACTCTCCGCGATCAATCCGCGGCTCATCCATGCCAGCATCACCGGCTTCGGGCAGACCGGGCCGCTCGCGAGCCGCCCCGCCTATGACCTCGTGATCCAGGCGATGAGCGGGCTCATGAGCATCACCGGCTTTCCCGAGGGGCCGCCCACCGCGGTCGGCGATTCCATCTGCGACGTGACCAGGGGCATGTTCGCGGCCTGGGGGATCACGACGGCGCTGGTGGGTCGCGCCACAAGCGGGCGCGGCCAGCATCTCGACGTGGCGATGCTCGATTCGATGTTCTCGATGCTGCTGACGGTGCTGGCGAAGCGCCTCTATACCGGCGCCGCGCCGAGCCGCGTCGGCAACCGCCACCCCGTCACCTACCCGGTCGATTGCTTCCGCGCCAAGGACGGTCACGTCGTCATGGTCGCGATCTCCGACGCCGCTTTCGCCAAGCTGATGCAGGCGATCGGCCGGCCCGAGCTCGTCCAAGATCCGCGCTTTCGCCGCAACGCCGACCGCAGCGCGCACGACGCCGAGCTGCGCGCGATCCTGCAAGACTGGATGGGCGGGCGCACGCGCGACGAGATTCAGAGCGCGCTCGATGCGGCCGACGTGCCGTGCGGCCCGGTCTGGTCGATCGCCGACGTCGCCGCCAGCGAGCACATCAAGGCGCGCGGCATGCTCGCCGATCCGGGCCATCCGAAGCTCGCGGCGGCGCCGCTGGTGCCGCAGCCGATCCTGTTCGGCGGCACGCGCCCGCCGACCGGCCGCGCACCTCTGCTGGGCGAGCATACCGAAGCCGTGCTGCGCGAACTGCTTGGCCTCGGCGTCGCCGAAATCGAAGCGCTGCGCCGCGAGAGCGTGGTCTGAGCCATCCAATGCCGTCATCCTGAGCGAATGGTCTGGGACCGCGCGCCTCCAGGCGCGCCCTTGGAGCCGCCGCCAAGACAAGGGCGCGGCTGGAGC
>SBBV01000180.1 GCA_005240015.1 Candidatus Odyssella thessalonicensis
CGCACGGCGCATGGTGGAAAGGCGCGCTGTTCGGTCTCGGCGGGGCGGTGGCGGCGTGGGCGCTGTTCGCGCGCCTGCTCGGCGTCGCGCTTCCGGGCCCCGGCTTCTGAGATGGAAAATCTCGGTCATCTGCTGCACGGCTTCGCCGTCGCGCTGACGTGGAAGAACCTTCTCTATTGCCTGATCGGATGCGTCTGGGGCACCGCGGTGGGCATGCTGCCGGGCCTGGGGCCGCTCGCTGGCATGGCGCTGCTGCTGCCGCTCACCTTCAACCTCGACCCCGCCACCGCCGTGATCATGCTCGCGGGCATCTTCTATGGTGCGATGTACGGCGGATCGACGACATCGATCCTGGCACGCATCCCCGGCGAGGCCGCATCGGTCGTCACCTGCATCGATGGTTACGAAATGGCGCGCAAGGGACGCGCCGGGCCGGCGCTGGTCGTCGCCGCGATCGGAAGCTTCATCGGCGGGACACTTTCGGTCATCGGCCTCACGCTGTTCGCGCCGCTGCTGGCCAACGCCATGCTGAGGGTCGGCCCGGCCGCCGAATTCATCCTGATGGTGCTGGCCCTGTTTGTCGTCGCCTTCGTGTCGTCCGCGCCGATGCTCAAGACCATCGCCATGCTGCTGCTCGGCCTGGCCATCGCCACCATCGGGCTCGACCCGCTGACGGCCTGGCCGCGCTTCACCTATGGCCTCATCGAACTCTCCGACGGCATCGGCTTCGTGCCGCTCGCGATCGGCCTCTTCGGCGTCTCGGAGATCCTTCTCGATCTCGACCGGCGCGGAAAGGTCGAGCCGATCAAGCCGAAGTTGCGCGAGCTGATGCCGAACCTCGGCGATGTCCGCGACTCGGCACCGGCGATCGGGCGCGGGTCGGTCATCGGCTTCCTGTTCGGCGTCATTCCCGGCATCAGCCACGTGATCTCGACCTTCGTCTCCTATGCGGTCGAGAAACGCCTGGCCAAGGATCCGAGGCAGTTCGGACAGGGTGCGATCGCCGGCGTGGCGGGACCCGAGGCGGCCAACAACGCGACCACCGGCTCGTCGATGATCCCGCTGCTGGTTCTCGGCATTCCCGCGATTCCGGTCACCGCCATCCTGCTTTCGGCGATGATGATCCATCGCGTGCAGCCGGGGCCGCAGCTGATCAGCGATCATCCCGGCGTGTTCTGGGGCCTGATCGCGAGCATGTACATCGGCAACGGGATCCTGCTGCTGCTGAACCTGCCGCTGGTGGGCCTGTTCGTCAGCTTGCTGCGCATCCCGCGCCAGTATCAGACGCCGAGCATTCTTTTGATCTGCCTCGTCGGCGTCTATTCGGTGAACGCGAACCCGATGGACCTTTGGGTCATGGTCGCTGCCGGCATCGTCGGTTACCTGCTGCGAAAATTCGGCTTCGACGTGGCGCCGCTGCTGCTTGCGCTGGTCCTGGGCGATCGCATCGAGATAAACTTCCGCCGCGCGCTCTCGATCTCCGGCGGCGACTATGCCGTTTTCTACCAGGGAACCGCGGCGCAGATCTTTCTCGGACTGCTCGTCATGATCCTGGTGCTTCAGCTGTTCGCCTCGACGACCGGCTTGCGCAACAGGTTGGCCAATCGGGTCGGCGGAGCAACCGGTAATCCAAACTCGGGATGATCGAGGGCCGGCGCAGTCACCGCATCACCGGAACGGCGCTCGGTCCTTTTGCCTCCAAGCACGTCGCCGCCGCATGGCGTCTGAGAACGCCGATGCGCTATTGCCGTGCGGTTCGGCGCATCGCAGGGTCTCCCGCACCGTTGAATCGCAGCGTAATCTTACACCATGGACGCTCCGAGCCGACACGAACGGTCCGACAAGGATGCGCCGCTGCGCTACGACATCCGCCTCCTCGGCCGTATCCTTGGAGACACGGTGCGGGCGCAAGATGGCGAAGCTGCATTTGCGACCGTCGAGACGATCCGCCAGACCGCGGTTCGCTTTCACCGCGATGCCGACGAAGGCGCCCGGACGGAACTGCGCGCGAACTTAGGCAGCCTTGCCACGGACCGCGCCATCGCCGTCATCCGCGCGTTCGGCTATTTCTCGCACCTCGCCAATATCGCCGAGGACCAGCACCACATCCGCCGTAACCGCGCGCACGCGATCGGGGGCGACGCGCCGCGCGAGGGCACCATGGCGCACGCGCTGGCGCGCGTTCGCGATCAGGGAATTTCCCGGGAGCGGCTTGCGGCGTTCTTCGCGAGCGCCTTCTGCAGCCCGGTGCTGACCGCCCATCCCACCGAAGTGCGGCGCCGGAGCTCGATTGACCGGGAGATGGAGATCGCGCGGCTCTTGGACGAGCGTGATCGCATCCCGTTCACGCCCGACGAACTGGCGGCCAACCGGAAGGCTCTCCGCCGCGCCGTGCTCATCCTGTGGCAAACCAGCATTCTCCGCGAAACGCGGCTCCGCGTCATCGACGAGGTCGCGAACGGCCTCGCCTATCACGATCACACGTTCTTGCGCGAGCTGCCGCGCTTCTACGCCGATCTCGAGGACCTGCTGGGCGCGATCGATCCGGCCTGGGAGGGGATCGTGGTGCCGTCGTTCCTTCGCATCGGCAGCTGGATCGGCGGCGACCGCGACGGGAACCCTTACGTGACGGCGGAGGTGCTGCGCGCGACGCTGCGCATGCAGAGCGAACGTGCGCTCCTCTTCTATCTCGACGAGCTGCATCGGCTGGGGGCCGAGCTTTCGCTTAGCGACTCC
>SBBV01000221.1 GCA_005240015.1 Candidatus Odyssella thessalonicensis
CCTTTACGACGTCTCGAAGCTGCCGCCGACCGCGTTCGTCTCCCGGCGCGAGCGCATCAAGGTGCGCTGGTGGTTCGACCGGACCGTGACCGTGCGCGACTCGGCGCTGGGGCCGGTCATCTCCGATGCGCCGGTGCTGGGCTGGAACGGCAAGCCGCCCTTCGCGCTGCGCTGGGTCGGGCACGAGCGCGGCGACGAGATCACGGCGATGCTCAAGGCCTCGCGCGCCCGGAGCTGGCCCGAGTTCCGCGCCGCGTTCGACACCTTCGCGGTCTCGGCGCAGAACATGGTCTATGCCGACCGCGCCGGGAACATCGGCCAGATGATGGCGGCGATGCTGCCGATCCGGACGCGCCCCGTGCCGCCCGATCTCATCCTCGATCCCGCCGATCCCGCCGCGCAGTGGAAGACGATCGCGAACGCCGCGCAGCTCCCGGCCGCGTTCAATCCCAAGGTCGGCTTTCTCGCCTCGGCCAACAACAAGCCGGCCGAGACGCCGTTTCCGGTCGGCTACGTGTTCTCGCAGGACGACCGCATGCAGCGCATGCACGCGCTGATGCGCCAGAAGCCCAAGATCGGGCTCGCCGAGCTCCAGGCGTCGCAGCGCGACGTGTTCGTGCCGTCCTCGCTGCAGCTGCGCGACCTCTATCTGAGCGCCATCAAGCGCACCGGCGCCGATGCCGAGATCGGCCGGCGGGCCAGGCGCGTGTTCGACCTGATGCGGGGGTGGGACGGGCACTACCGCGCCGAAGACAAGGCGCCGGTCGCGTTCGAGCTGTTCCACTTCCGCTTCCAGGAGAGCTACTACGTGCGCCGCTACGGCGCCGAGGCGGCCAACACGATGTTCGCCATCGCCGCGATGCCGCGCCTCCTGATGGAGGACATCCCCAACATCCCCGACGACGAGCTGCGCCCGCTGCTCGCCGCGGCGCTCATGGACGCCGGCAGGCGGCTCGGCCGCTTCAAGAGCTGGGGCGCCATGCACCGGCTCGGCCTCTCGCATCCGCTTTCCTTTGCGCCGGTGATCGGCGGGAAGTATCGCTTCGGCGATCGGCCGACCGGCGGCAGCACCGAGTCGCTGATGAAGACCGCGCACAACAGCACCGACCAGCGCCATTTCACGCGCTACGGCCAGCAGGCGCGCTTCGTCACCGACCTGGCCGACCCCGATGCCAACTATTTCGTGCTGCTGGGCGGCCAGGATGGCTGGCTCAACAGCGCCACCGCGCTCGACCAGCTGCCGCTGTGGGAGTCCGGTCAATACATCCAGGTCCCGCTGCGCCCCGAGGCCGTGCGCGCGCGATTCAAACGTCGGCTCGAACTCGTTCCGGCCCGTTGAGGCGGCGCCATCTTTGCTCAATGGTTAACAGGGTTTACGTATGGTTAACCGTTCACGGGCTAGGAAATGACCTGGTGAACGTGAAAAAGGGGCAAGGAGCAGCCCCCAAGACTGCCGCGCGGCACCGGCGGTAAGGGGAGCCTATGGCAACGATCCTCATCCTCGATGACCGGAACACAAACCGGAAAATCCTCGCCCAGCTCGCGATGTCGGTGGAAACCGGCGTCGCCGTGCGCGCCTGCGCGAGCGGCGCCGAGGGCATCGCCGAGGCCAAGCAGCAGGCGCCCGATCTCGTCTTCTCCGACTTCAACATGCCGGGAATGAACGGCGCCGAGTTCGTCGCCGAGTTCAGGAAGCTCCCGGGCTGCAGCGACGTACCGGTCATCGTCGTCACCGCCTACGAGGACCGCGAGCACCGTTACCGCGCGCTCGAGGCCGGCGCCACCGACTTTCTCGCCAGCCCCGTCGATCACCACGAATTCGTCGTGCGCGCGCGCAATCTCCTGGCGCTGCGCCGCCAGAGCCTCGCGCGCCAGGCCGCCGAACGCGCCAATGCCGCCAAGACCGCGTTCCTCGCCAATATGAGCCACGAGCTCAGGACGCCGCTCAACGCCATCATCGGCTTTTCCGAGATCATGCAGACCGAGCTGCACGGGCCGCTCGGCAACGCCAAGTATAAGGACTACTCGAACGACATCGGCCGGAGCGCGCGCCATCTGCGCGAAGTGATCCAGAACATCCTCGACGTCGCGCGCATCGAGGAAGGCAAGTTCGACGTCGAGCGCGCCCTCGTCGGCGTGCCGGTGGTGCTCGAGGAGGCCGCGCGCATGGTGCGGCCCGAGGCCGAGCGCGCGAAGCTCGCCTTCGACTTTGCCGTGCCGGGGGATCTTCCCTACGTGCTCGGCGACAAGACCAAACTGACGCAGGCGTTTTTGAACCTCATGTCGAATGCCGTGAAGTTCACGCCCGCGGGCGGCGCGGTCTCGGTCGCGGCGCACAAGGGCAGCGACATCGTCGAGGTGACGGTCGGCGACACCGGCATCGGCATGTCGCCCGAGGAGATCCCGATCGCGCTCGCGCGTTTCGGCCAGGTCTCGGGCGATCCCTACAAGAAAAAGTATCAAGGCACCGGTCTCGGCCTACCCATTGCGGCGGGCATCATCCACGCCCATCGCGGCGAGCTGCTCATCGACAGCGAGAAGGGCCGCGGCACGCGCATGACCGTGCGTCTGCCGGCCGCCGGCGCCGTGCTCGAGGCGATCCAGTAGAAAGCAAGCGCGCACTCGCCGGTATCGAGCTCCGGGGCGGCGCGTTAATTTCTGCTTTACCGAACATTAAAGAATCATCGCTACCAAAACGTTTCTAGAGCCCGAAACAGTGGCTTAGAGCGGGATGAGCAGCTCGGTCGTCAACTTCGCGGACCGGCGACCTGCCAGCGCGCAGCGCGCGGCAGAGGGTGCGGAGCCGTCGGCGAACCCGAGCGCATCGCGCGCCGCGCCCTCGCAGACCAAGCTCGTTCTCGCCATCGCCGTCGTGACGCTCGGCGCGCTGCTCGGCATGGCCCATCTCGTCATCGTGCTCGCGGTGGCGCCGACTGGCAGCCTGCGCTCGCTGATCGGCCTCGCGATCCTGAGCCTGCTCGCGCCGATCGCACTCGCCGTCGGCGTCGTGGTCTGGCGGCGCGGCGCGGCGCCTTTGGTGGCGCAGCTGCGCCGGCGCCCCGACAGCGAATGCGAGCAGATCATGATCCGGCTCGCGATCGCACTCGTGCTCTGCGGCTACGTCACGGTTTCGCAATTCCTCGCCGGCTACACCTCGGTGGCGATGCAGGTCTCGCTGCTGATCCTCGGCGCGTTCGAGGCCGCGTCGCTCGGCCTTCTGCTCTGGCTCGCGCTCAAGCCGGCCGGGGTCTCGCAGGCGCGTCGCGTCGCCGGCTGCGTGCTCGACTACACGACGCTGTTCGTCGCCCTGCACTTCGGCGAGGAGGTCACCGCGCCGCTCTACGGCATCTATCTCTTCATCACGCTCGGCTACGGCTTCCGCTACGGCATCAACTACCTTTACGTTTCGGCGCTATTCGCGGCGCTCTCGTTCGGCGCCGCTGCGCTGATCACGCCGATCTGGTACCAGCATCCCGAGCTGTCGGCCGGCCTCTGGCTCACGCTGTTCGTGGTGCCGGCCTACGTCGCCAAGCTGATCCGCATGCTGCACGCGGCCAAGCTCGCGGCCGAGGCGGCGAGCCAGGCGAAATCGCGCTTCCTCGCCACGGTCAGCCACGAGCTGCGCACGCCGCTCAACACGATCATCGGCACCGGCGGGTTGCTCAAGCACACCACGCTCGACAACGAGCAGCGCGCGATGACGCGCAGCATAAGGAGCGCCGCGCGCACGCTGCTCTCGCAGATCAACATCGTGCTCGACTTCTCGAAGGTCGAGGCCGGCAAGGTCACGGCCAAGTCCGAGCCCTTCGATCTCGCGGTGCTGATCGCCGAGATCGACGCGATGTTCCACATCCAGGCGCAGGCCAAGGGTGTCACGTTCTCGGTGCGCGTGGCGCCGGGCACGCCCACCGGTCTCGTCGGCGACATCGACCACCTGCGCAGCGTGCTGGTGAATCTCTGCGGCAACGCGCTCAAATTCACCGAGCAGGGCCGCGTCTGGATCGACGTCGGCGGCAAGCCGCTCGACGGCAAGCGCAGCGCGCTCACGATCGCGGTCGGCGACACCGGCATCGGCATTCCGCGCGCCAAGTTCGAGACCATCTTCGAGAGCTTCCGCCAGGCGGACGAATCGATCGCACGCCGCTACGGCGGCACCGGGCTCGGCCTCGCCATCGTCAAGCAGCTCGTCACGATCATGGGTGGCACGATCGGCGTCGACAGCGAGGTGGGCAAGGGCAGCGTGTTCACGCTCGAGCTGCCACTCCCGCGCTCCGATGCCGCGGTGCGCCAGCAGGTGCTGACGCCCGGCGAGCGCATCTTCGTCGTCGGCGCCGACATCGTCTTCGCGCGCCAGGCCGGCGCCGCGGTCGAAAGCGCCGGCGGCAAGCCGATCGAGCTGCGCGAGCCGGCGGCGCTCGGCCCCGCGGTGAAGCACGGCCTCATCACGGAGGACGTCATCGTGGACGCGAAGTCGGGCGTCTCGGGCGCGGGGCACAGCGTGGACG
>SBBV01000233.1 GCA_005240015.1 Candidatus Odyssella thessalonicensis
ATTACGATCATTGGGCGAAGTACGCGAAGAGCGACCTCTTCAAGGAACTGGCCGAGGGCTACTTCCAGGCGACCAAGAACAAGATCGTGGCGCTCACCTATTACGGCGCGCGGCATACGACGGCGAACAAGCCGCTGATGACGCCGGCCGACATGAAGGGCCTGAAGCTGCGCGTGCCGCAGGCGCCGCTCTACCTCATGTATGCCAAGGCGGTGGGCGCCAACGCCACGCCGATCGCGTTCGCCGAGGTCTATCTCGCGCTCCAGAACAGGACCGTGGACGGGCAGGAAAACCCGCTGCCGACGATCCAGGCCAAAAAGTTCTACGAGGTGCAGAGCCACATCAACCTGACCGGGCACATCTACGAGAGCCTGGTCACGGTGATCGGCGCTCCGCTCTGGAATCGGCTCTCCGCCGACGAGAAGAAGGTGTTCGAGGCGGTGATGCTGGAAGCGGCGGCCAAGGCCTCCGCCGCGATCCGCAAGTCGGAGCAGGAGCTGCCCGAGTGGTTCAAGAAGCAGGGCAAGACGGTGGTGACGCCCGACCTCGCGGCGTTCCGCAAGGCCGCCGAGCCGCTGCAGAACGATGCGAGCGCCGGCGCCGGCTGGACCAAGGCACAGTACGACCGGCTGCAGGCGATCAAATAGCGCGCGAGCGCGTGACGGCGCGGGGAAGGCGGCCGCCGCCGCCTTCCCCGCCGGCGTGAGAGCGGACCGGAGGCGGGGGCCAATGACGAAGGAGAAGGAGCGCGGGGCGGCCGGGGGCGAGCCCGCGATCACGCTCGAGGATCCGCCCGTCAATCTCCGCGACTACGGCATCGAAGACTGGGTCGCCTTCGGCGTATTCTGGGGGCTGGCCGTCGTCGTCTTCCTCCAGTTCTTCACGCGCTACGTCATCAACGATTCGCTCGCCTGGACCGAGGAGATCGCGCGCTATCTCCTCACCATGGTCGCCTATCTCGGCGGCGCCATGGCGGTGCGGAAGTTCACGCACATCCACGTCGAGTTCCTCTACGTCTACCTGCCGCGCCGCATCGCCTGGGCGCTTTCCGTCCTCGTCGATCTCGCGCGCATCGCGTTCCTCGTGATGGCCGTCTATCTCGGCTGGGTGGTGACCGAGATCATGCAGACGCAGCGCATGGTCATCATCGACTGGCCGATGAGCATCGTCTTCGGCGCGTGCACGGTGGGGCTGGTGCTGATGGCGGTGCGCGCGGTCCAGGTCGCGATCCGCAACTGGCGCAGCGGCACGAGCCCGCTGCTCGCGGTGCACGACGAGGGGCGCCACCAGTGAGCGCCGCGATCCTCATCGGCGTGTTCCTCGTGCTGCTGCTCACCGGCGTGCCGGTGTTCATCGCGATGGCGGGCGCGTCGCTGCTCTACGTGCTGTTCGCCGATGCCGGCCCGATGCTCGTGGTGGTGCATCGCATGATCGCCGGCATCGATTCGTTCCCGCTGCTCGCGATCCCGTTCTTCATCATGGCCGGCAGCATCATGAACAGCGCCGGCATCACGCACCGGATCTACGACTTCGCGCTGGCCCTCGTGGGCTGGCTGCGCGGCGGCCTCGGCCACGTCAACGTGGTGGGCTCGGTGATCTTCGCCGGCATGTCGGGGACGGCCGTGGCCGATGCCGGCGGGCTCGGCAACATCGAGATCAAGGCCATGCGCGACCACGGCTACGACGTGGAGTTCGCGGTCGGCCTCACCGGCGCCTCGGCCACGATCGGCCCCATCATTCCGCCCTCGCTGCCGATGGTCATCTATGGCGTCGCCGCCAACGCCTCGATCGGCAAGCTGTTCGCGGCCGGCTTCATTCCCGGCATCCTGATGGCGGCCACGCTGATGATCATGGTCGCCTACTACGCGCACCGGCGGAAGTTCGGGCGCGACCTGGTCTTCCGCTGGGGCGTGTTCGGCTTCGCGCTGGTCGAGATTGCGGCGCTGGCGTTCACCGTGGTCGCCGCCGACATCCTCTACGACCATCTTTCGCGCTGGGTTGCGTTCCTCGTGGTCGTCGCGATCGCGCTGGCGCTCAACTTCGCGCTGAGGCTCAAGGCCTACATGGCGCTGATGACGCCGGTGATCCTGATCGGCGGCATGGCTAGCGGCGCCTTCACGCCGACCGAGGCGGCGGTCGCCGCCACGGCCTATGCGCTGTTCCTCGGCTTCTTCATCTACCGCACGCTCACCTGGAAGAGCTTCATCCGCGTCAGCATGGAGACGGTCGAGACCACTTCGATCATCCTTTTCATCGTCGGCGGCGCGGCGATCTTCGGCTATCTCATCACCACGACGCAGATCACCGACCACGTCGCCACGGTGGTGCTCGCGATCACCGACAATCCGCTGCTGATCCTGCTTTTGGTCAACGTCTTCCTCCTGATCGTCGGCTGCTTCATGGAAACGATCGCGGCGATCACGATCTTGGTGCCGGTGCTGCTGCCGCTGATGTCGAAGATCGGCGTCGATCCGGTGCATTTCGGCCTGATCATGGTGCTGAACCTGATGATCGGTCTGCTCACGCCGCCGGTGGGCCTCGTGCTTTACATCCTGGCGCGCATCTCCAACATCACCTTCGAGCGGGCCACGCGCGCCTGCCTGCCGTTCCTGATCCCGCTGCTGGTCACGCTGGCGGTGGTCACCTACTGGCCCGGCCTCGTGCTCTGGCTGCCGAAGATGCTTTATCCGTAGCCCCAAGCCGCCCGCTCTGCGCCACTTCGCAGGCTGCCACGGCTGGGCCGACGGGATACAATCTTGCGTCCGCCGTCCTATGTCTCTGCTCCGCTTCCGCAGGTCCCTCATGCCCTACGATGCCCCCAAGACGCCGCTGTTCCTCCGCCTCAGCGCCGAGGACGACGTCGTCATCGCCCTTCGCGAGATCGCGGCCGGGACCCGGCTCGAAGCCGAGGGGGTGACGGCGGCCGACAAGATCCCGCCCGGCCACAAGATGGCGACGCGCGCCCGGCAGGCCGGCGAGGCCGTGCGCCGCTACGGCCAGATCATCGGCTTCGCGAGCCGCGCGATCGCCTCCGGCCAGCACGTGCACACCCACAATCTCGAGATGCGCGACTTCGCGCGCGACTACGCGTTCGGGATGGATGTCCGCCCACTCGAGCCCGTGGGCGAGCCCGCCACCTTCATGGGCATCGTGCGGAAGGACGGGCGCGTGGCGACGCGCAACTACATCGGCGTGATCAGCACGGTGAACTGCTCGGCCTCGGTCTCGAAATGGGTCGCCGACGCGTTCCGCGGCGATGCGCTCAAGGACTTCCCCAATATCGACGGCATCGTGCCGCTCACGCACCAGACCGGCTGCGGCATGGCCTCCACCGGCGAAGGCATCGACGTGCTCCGCCGGACCATCGCCGGCTACGCGCGCCACGCCAATTTCGGCGGCGTGCTCGTGATCGGCCTCGGCTGCGAGGCGAACCAGATGGATGCGCTGTTCTTCACGCAGAATCTGAAGGAAGAGGATCTGCTGAAGCCGCTCATCATCCAGCAGCAGGGCGGGACCGCGAAGACGGTGCAGGCCGGCGTCGATGCGGTGCGCAAGATCCTGCCGATGGCCAACGCGGTGAAGCGCGAGCGCGTGCCGGCGAGCCACATCACGGTCGGCCTGCAATGCGGCGGCTCCGACGGCTATTCCGGCATTACGGCCAATCCCGCGCTCGGCGCCGCGGTCGATCTCCTGGCGCGCCACGGCGGCACCGCGATCCTCTCGGAGACGCCGGAGATCTACGGCGCCGAGCATCTGCTCACGCGCCGCGCCGTCAGTCGCGCGGTCGGC
>SBBV01000127.1 GCA_005240015.1 Candidatus Odyssella thessalonicensis
GATTGCGTCAGCATGACCGTGCAGCGCCTCACCGGTTTCAAAGCCTTGATCTGCGCGCCCAATGCGACCGTAGCCGAGGCGCTGGCGCGCATCGACAAGGCGACGCCGAACCTGTTCCAGATCGTGGTGTCGGGCGAGGGGCGGGTGCTCGGCACGATCACCGACGGCGACATCCGGCGCGCCATGCTGCGCGGCGTGACGATGACCGACGCGGTCGACAAATGCATGCGCAAGACGCCGCTGCTCGGCCGCACCGGCGAGGAGCTCACCAACCGCGTGCTGGTGCGCCGCGCCTGGTTCCTCCCGGTCGCCGACGAGGCAGGCCGGCTCGACCACGTGCTGATCCAGCGGCGCTTCGAGCGGCCGTTCAACCGCGCGCTGGTCATGGCCGGCGGCTTCGGGCGCCGGCTCGGGAGTCTCACGCGCGAGAAGCCGAAGCCGCTGCTCTCGGTCGGGGGCCGCCCCATCCTCGACCGCGTGCTCGAGCAGCTCGAGGCGGCGGGTATCTCCGCGATCCATCTGGCGCTCCACTACAAGGCCGAGCAGATCCGCGAGTTCGTCGCCCAGCGCCACAACATCGCGACGATCAGCTTCATCGAAGAAATCGAACCGCTCGGCACCGCGGGCGCGCTGGCACAGCTCTCGAACCATATCGACGAGCCGATCCTGGTGGCCAACGGCGACGTGCTGACGCAGGTCGATTACGGTGCACTGCATGAATTCCACTCGCGCCACGGCTACGACGGCACGATCGCGGTCTCGCGCTACGAGGTGCAGGTGCCGTTCGGCGTCATCCGCCAGACTGCCGAGGGCCTCTTCGCCGGCATCGACGAGAAGCCGCGCATCACGCAGTTCGTCGCGGCCGGCCTCTACTATCTCTCGCCCGAGTTCATCGCGCTCACGCCGCGCGGCCGTCCGGTGGACATGCCCGAGCTCTTGACGCTCGCCTCGGGCGCGGGCCTCCGCATCGGCCTCTTCCCGGTGCACGAATACTGGAAGGACGTCGGCCAGCCCGGCGATCTCGCCGCCGCCGACGAGGATCACAATGGCAAGTAGCGCGTTCTTGCCAACCGAAGCGTAGGGGAAGCATGCTTAATTTCGACAAGCTCGAGTTCTTCTACGAACCGTATCCGATCGGCCGCGCGCGCGATGTGGTGGCGCCCGACGTCTACCGCGAGATGATGGCGGCGTTCCCGCCGATCGAGCTTTTCAATCACGTGGTCAAGCAGAAGGACGACAAGTACTACCTCAACGAGGTCAAGACCCGCGCCCGCTACCTGGATTGGATCGGCCGCCATGCGGTATGGAAGGAGTTCCACCGCTGGATCAAGAGCGACGCGTTCCCGCACTACATCTTCGACGCCCTCGCGCGCCACGATCTGAAGCTCGGCATCCCGCGCCAGGCCCCGAGCCTCTATCGCCAGGCGCGCCAGATCGCGAGCGACTTGAAGCACAAGCGATTTCCGCGGTTCTGGCGCAAGCCCTACACGCGCTTCGAGTTCTCGGCCCTGGCCGCCGACGGCGGCTTCATCTGCCCGCACACCGACGCGCCCGACAAGATCGTGACGCTCGTGGTCTCGATGGTCGGCGAGGGCGAGTGGAACACCGCGTGGGGCGGCGGCCTCGAGGTCAATCGCATGAAGGACATGCGGAAATCCTTCAACCACGTGAACCATTTCGTCGGCTTCGACGAGGTCGAGCCGGTTCGCACCTTCGATTTCGTGCCCAATCAGTGCGTGGTCTTCATCAAGACCTTCAATTCGTTCCATTGCGTCCGGCCCATGCGGCAGGCCGGCTCCAAGCTGCTGCGCAAGACGCTCACGATCAACATCGAATATGAATGAAGCGATCAAGCCGAAGGAGACGTCGTATGGCTATGGCGAGCGCAGCCAGGCCAAGATGGCGGCGAAGTATCGCGATCGCGCCAACAACCACTGGGCCCGGCGCATCGCCTTCTGCCAGGAACTCGTGCGCGAGCATGTGCCGCTGAGCAAGACGAAGGCACCGGCCGACACGGTGCTGGCCGATATCGGCTGCAGCGTCGGCACGTTCGCGATCGAATTCGCCAAGCTCGGCTACCGCGCCTATGGCGTCGATTTCGATCCGGTGGCGATCCGCTGGGCGCAGCAACTGGCCGCGGAGGAGAAGGTCTCGCCGACGTTCATGCAGATGGACGTGGCCGATTGGGGCGCGCGGGATCTGCCGAAGATCGACATCGCGATCTGCTTCGACATCTTCGAGCATCTGCACGACGACGAGCTGGGTGCGCTGCTGCAGGGCCTGCGCCGCCAGTTGGCGCCGGGCGGCCGCGTGGTCTTCTCGACCACGCCGACGCAGTTCAGCTACATGTACAGCGGTGGCTCGCGCAAACTCGCCGTGGTCAGGGCCCTGGTCTATCCGCTGACTTGGCTCGGCCCCAGGAGCTTCCCGCGCGCGTTCCGGGCGTTCGCCGCGGTCATGGATGCCCTGCTGCTGCTGCTGCGCGGCAAGGACCACCGCGAGCTGATCAAGCAGGAGAAGCACTGCAATCCGCTCACCCGCGAGCGCCTCGAAGACATTTTCCGCCGCGCGGGGTATCGGTTCGACCACGTCGAGACGCTCGACCTTCACCCGCTGCCGGGCCGCCATGCGGCGGCGCTGCGCAAGCACGCGATCTGCCACTCGCACATCGTGGGCGTCGCCGGCCCAGCCTAGCGCCGAGCCTTGTTCTTCAAGATCCTTTCCATCCTGAGCCCGCGCGAGCGGCGCAATGCGCAGCTCGTGCTGCTCACCGCGATCGTCATGGCGGTGATCGAGGTCGCCGGCATCGGCGCGGTCGCCGCCTTCATCGCGGCGGTGGCGGATCCCAACGTGCTCGCCGGCAATCGCTGGCTCGCCGAGCTGCGCGCGCGCAGCGGGCTGGAGAGCACGCGCGATTTCCTGCTCGCGGCCGGCCTCGCGCTGTTCGCGGTCTTCCTGTTCCGCAATGCGTTCGGCATCTTCGTGTTGTGGTTCCGGCTGCGCTTCCTGCACGGCACCAAGCAGGCGATGACCACGCGGCTGCTCGCCTACTACCTGCGCCGCCCCTACGAATACTTCCTCGAGGTCAACAGCGCCACGATCGCCAAGAACATCACGATCGAGGTGAACGCGCTCATCAACGGCTGCCTCTTCTCCTGGATCGTGCTCATTTCCGACGTGCTAATGGGGCTGGCGGTCCTGGCGCTGCTGTTCTGGTACGACCCGGTCTTGACCGCGATCGCCACCGTCTCGGTCGGCGGGCTCGTGGCGCTGATCCCGCTCATCACGCGGCGCAGGCTGCATCCGCTCGGCGAACGCTACCGCGCGCTGACCGACGGGCTGTTCAAGACCACCAACGAAGCCATCGGCGGCATCAAGGAGATCAAGGTTCTCAACCGCGAGCCGTTCTTCGTGCGGATGTTCGACCGCATCGCCACGGCCTACGCGCGGGTGACGATCCGCTACATGATGCTGACCGATGCGCCGCGTTATGTGCTCGAGGTGGTCGTGGTCGGCGGCATCCTGGCCACGGTCCTGGTGGCGCTCTCGACGAGCGCCGACTATGCCGCCTTCGCCGGCACCGTGACCCTCTTCGCCGTCGCCGCCTATCGGCTGATGCCGCTCGGCCACCGCCTGCTGACCAGCATCGCCGGCCTCCAATTCAATCGCGCAGTCCTCGACGCGCTGGCGGAGGGCCTACGGCCGCGGCGCGAGGCGGCGCTCGCGCCGGTGGCCGAGCCTCTGCCCTTCGTACGCGGCGTCCGCTTCCGCGACGTTTCCTTCCGCTACGTCACCGCGCCGGTGGAGACCATTCGCGCCGTCTCGTTCGACATCGCGTGCAGCGCCTCGGTGGCCTTCGTGGGCCCGACCGGCGTCGGCAAGACCACGATCGTCGACCTGCTCACGGGATTGCTCGCCCCTTCGCAAGGCGCCATCGATGTCGACGGCATAGCGCTCGACGACGAGACGCGCCGCCGCTGGCAGGCCAATATCGGCTACGTGCCGCAGCAGGTGTTCCTGCTCGACGACACGATCCGCCGCAACATCGCGGTGGGCGTGCCCGACGCGGAGATCGACGAGGCGGAGCTGAAGCGCGCGGCGGCGATGGCGCATGTCGAGGAATTCGTCGCCAAGCTGCCGCAGGGCTACGATACGGTCATCGGCGAGCGCGGCATTCGCCTGAGCGGCGGCCAGCGCCAGCGCATCGGCATCGCCCGCGCGCTCTACCGTCGCGCCAAGCTGCTCGTCCTCGACGAAGCGACGAGCTCGCTCGACGGCATCGCCGAATCGATCATCGAAGACGCGATCGCCGAGCTTTCCGGCAAGATCACGGTCGTCATCATCGCGCATCGGCTGACGACGGTCCGGCATTGCGACGTGATCCATCTCATGGAAGGCGGCCGCATCGTCGCCTCAGGCCGCTATGAAGACCTGATGCGCGACAACGCCACGTTCCGCGCCATGTCGCGCGCCGCCGAATGAGCGCCGCCCGGACAGACATCGCCGCGCCGATCTGGGTCGTGGCGACGGCCGCCGACGCGCGGCGCCTTGCGGCCGCTGCGCCGGAGGGCGGAAGCGTGTTGGGGTTGACGCCGGTGGCGCGTGCCGCGCTGGCCGATGCGGCGCCAATGCCGATTGATCCGCGGCGCAACTTCACCGATTGGGCGCAAGCGCGTGCGGTGGCTGCCGTGCGGCGCGCGCGCCAGAGGCTCGTTGCCGCAGTCGCTTCGCTGCCCGGGGCCCGCGTGATCCAGCGCGAGATCGCCCTCGATCACTTCCTGCGCGCGGCCTACACCGGGTATCGCTTGTGGTTCACCCTCGGCGCCGCCGGTCCCTGGATGGCACCCGAGGGCGCGGGCTGGCGCCGATGCGAAACCCGCGAAGCCGCGTATGCGGCACTGCTGCGCCACATGCTGGCGCCGCTCGTGGCCGGCCATGAGCGCGTTGCGCGGGCGAAAACGCCGCCGCTCCCCGCCGCCTATCGCCTGCTGCGCAAACTCGTGCTCCTCGTTGCCTGTCGCAAGCGCATCGCCTTCGTCTCGGGCGCGCGCAAGGGCATGTTCGGCTTGCTCGACGCGATCGCGGCCGAAGCAGCATCCGCCCGCATCGTCGTCGTCCAGTCGACGGGCGGCGGCTGGCGCGACTATCTCCGGCTCGTGCGCAATGCGTGGCGCGCCTGGCGCGGCGAACGCTTCATCGATGTCGCGCTCCTGGCGCCGCCGCGCGAGGACGCGTTGGCAGCGGCAGACCAGCTGATCGAGGCGGTGGGTGACCGCGTGATCGCGACCGCTTTCCGCTTCTACCGCGCGCTGCTCGCCTATCGCCTGGCGCAGGCGCAACCCGCGCTCGCCGACGCGCGCGAGATCCTCGCCGTCGCATCGCCGCGGCACTATCTCTCGGCGGACGCGAGCCGGCTGTCCGATTGGGCGTTGGCCGAATCCTGCGGGGATCGCGGTGTCACCCGTTGGGTCTTGAGCCGCAATACGCACGTGCCCGCGGGGTCGGCCCTGGCCGCGGACGCCTGCGATGGCTATTTCCACGCCCGCCATCCCGAAGGCCTGGTCGACCGATACCTTTTCTGGACGCCCCATGGCGTGGCGCCCGCGCGTTAGCATGGCCCGCGCCGCGATCGGCTCGGTCGCAGCCGTGCCGGTCGCGCCCGCCGCCGCGGGCGGCCCTTCGCCACGGCCGCGGCGGATCATCGTTGCCGATACCTACGCCGCCTTCTGGTTCACCCATTCCTGGGCGTTCCAGACTTCGGACGAATACCTGGACGGGCTCGCCGAGCTCATCCACGCGGTCGAAGCGCTCCCCGATATGACATTGCTGATCCGCGCCAAGGCCAAGCATGAGCTCGATCTTGCCGCCTATCGAAAATTGCTGCCGGCTTCGGCCAAAGTCGAAATCAAGATTCGCGACGTGCCGTTCCGCGACGATCTCGCCGCATCCGATCTGCTCGTGGCATTCCGCTCGACGACGATCGAGGAGGCGCTGCACGCGCGCCGGCCGGTGCTGCTGTGGGGCGGAACCGCGCGGTATCGGTATCTGCCCGCGCGCAGCGAGCCGCCGCGTCCCGGCGACCGCGGAGCCCTCTATGCGGCTGCCTCCGCCGCCGACCTCGCGCGGCTCCTGCCGGCCATTCTCGATCAACACGCCGGAAGGCCGCTCAGCGATGCCGAAATTGCGCCGCACGTCTGGCCGAACGGCACGCCCGGTATTGCCGATCTGGCGCGGCAGATGCTGAGCGTGCGTACCGGCGCGATGCGGCGGGCGGCCTAGCGCAATGCTGACCCGCATCGGCATCCTCGGCTGCGGGAAAGTCGCCCGCCATCACGCCGCTGCACTTGGGGCGGCAGGGGCCACAGTCGTGGCCGGAAGCACGCGGCACGCGGATTCGCCGAACTGGGGCGCGTTCCGCGAGGTGGCGCCGTCCGCCCGTTTCGTCCCCGACGGCGGGGCGCTGCTCGCCGACAACGAGATCGAGGGCCTGGTCGTCAGCCTTCCTTGGCACGAAATACCGAACTGGACGGCGCGGCTGCTCGCGTGCCCCAAGCCGATGCTCATCGAGAAGCCACTGGCCTTGGACGCCGGCACACTCGAAGGCGCCCTGGCAGCCGCTCGACCGTGGCGTAGAAGCGGCGATTGTAGCCGACGATCTTGTTGCCGTTGGCCGGTGCGGCTGCCAGGGCGCC
>SBBV01000544.1 GCA_005240015.1 Candidatus Odyssella thessalonicensis
ACAGCCCGCCGACATCGTCGTCGCCGGCATCGGCATCGTGCCCAATGTCGAGCTTGCCGCCGTCGCCGGGCTCGAGGTCTGCAACGGCATCGTCGTCGACGCCTGCGGGCGCACCAGCGATCCCGCGATCTGGGCCGCCGGCGATTGCGCGCTGCAGCCCAATGCGTTCCTGGGGCGCCGTGTGCGGCTCGAGAGCTATCAGAACGCGCAGGACCAGGCGATGGCCGTGGCGCGCAACATGGTCGGCGAGCCCAAGCCATACGAAGATTCGCTCTGGGTCTGGTCCGACCAGCACGACGTCAATCTGCAGATGACCGGAGCACCCGAGGCCTACGACAAGCTGGTGTGGCGCGGCGATCCCAAGGGCGGCGCGTTCATGGTGTTCTACCTGAAGGACGGCCGCGTCGTCGCCGTCAACACCGTCAACATGGGGCGCGAGATGAAGCCCGCGCAGCGCCTGATGCAGTCGCGCAAGAGCTTCGACCCCACCCAGCTCGCCGACCCCAATGTGCGGCTGCTGAAACTCGGAAAAGAGTGACGGCGCGGGGCTGGTGTCACATCTCCGGCGGCGCGAAGAAGCAGCGCATGCGCCCGTCGGGATGGCTGCAGAGCCAGAACCGTCCGTCTTCGCTCGGCAGCGCGTCGCTGCGCTTCACGCTCATGCCGCGCCCGAGCAGCACGAAGCCGTCGGCGCCGGCGCGAATGCGCTCCCGTGCGACGATCGAGCAATCGTCGCGCCCGCAACAGGCTTCGCCGGCCTGGTTGCGATAGCCGCCGCGCTTGATCCAGTCGTAATCCCCGTGCGCATGGGCGTGGGGCGTGAGCTGCATCGCGCAGAACAACGCGGCGCAGCCGAGCATCCAGCGGCTCATGCTCTCGCCGCCGACGCGGGGGCCCGCCGTCTGCGCAGGAGGATGAGGACGAGCCCGCCGATGCCCGCGACGGGCAGCGCAAGATCCTCGGCGACGCCGAGGAACCACGCGGCGGTTCCGCCGATGAGCGACCACGCGACCGGGATCACGACGAGGTGCAGCGGCGGGCGGTCGTCCACGAGCAGCAATCCCATGGTGAAGATCGTCAGCGGGCAAGGGGCCACGCCGAACATCGGCGCGCGCGGCCAGCCATGCCCGAGCAGCCAGCCGATCAGAGGATAGACCACCATTGAGAAGACCGCGAGCGCGATGCCGGTCCACGCGAAAGCGTCGTTGCCGGCGCGGAACGCAAGCCTGCCGCGAACGAGGCCGGTCCACAGCAGCAGCGCGGCCTCGACAATGAACAACGCGGCGAAACCGTCGGCCCAGAAGTTGATCGTCGCGAAGAACAGGTGGTGATAGACGACGCCGTTCCAGGCCCAGCCGAGCGCCAGGATGGCGGCGATGACGCGCCCGGCGCCTCCCATCGGCCGCCAGGCGAGCGCCAGCGCGGCCAGGCCGAGCAGATAGGCCACGATCTGCGCAGGCCAGATCGCGCGATTGTAGTGCTCAAACAGGGCGAAGAACACGTCCGGGCTGAAGGGCAGCATCGACGGGGCTCAGCTGCGCGGCGACATTGGATTCATGCGCCGCGCCGCCAAACGAGCGCGAAGCTCACCGGCCAGTTGAGATAGGCCCGCCACTTCGGCTTCGTCGCGAGCCAGTTCTCGTCGATCACGCATTCGCGGAACTCGTCCAGCGCAAGCCCGCCCGCCTGCCCGGCGGCGAAATGCGCGCTGAAGAGGTGAACGTAGCTCTTGATCGCGATCGGCTCTCCCGTCGCGCGATGGAAATGCGTCGGCAGCCCGTTCATCAGAAAGAACGGATGATAGCCGATCAGCGCGAACCGGCCACGCGGCGCCAGCAGCCGCGCGGCTTCGCGGTAGACCGGCTCGAGCGCCGCCAGATGCTCGTCGGCCAGCGCCATGATGCAGAGATCGTAGGCCGCGCTCGGCAGCGGCGTGGCCGCCACGTCGGCCACCGCGAGCGAGCGATAGACGCCCTTCGCGGCGGCGCGCGACAGCATCGCGGGCGCCCTGTCGACCCCGTCGATGGCGCGCACGCCGCGGTGCGCGAGCCATCGACCGGTGCGGCCGGTGCCGCAGGCCAAATCGGCCGCGCGCGCGATCGCGCGCCAGGGGACCGTCGTGAGCGATTCGAGCAACGGCGTATCGAGCCCAGCCGCGACCGTCGCTTCATAGGTCTCGGCCCATTCGCCGTATCCTTCGGGCGCGGAGACGACCGGGTAGCGCCGCTTGTCGAACAGTGCCGCGTCCATGTTGGCAAATCCGCCGGCGATCAGAGGCTCTCGACGTAGCGCACCATGCGTTCGCGCATCTTGGCGTCGGGCAGGCGGCCCGTGAGCGCGCCCATGTTCTCGTTGAGGTGGTCGACGCGCGAGGTGGCGGGGATGACGCAGGTGACGGCCGGGTGTGCCACAATGAACTTCAGCAGGAACTGCGCCCAGTTCGCGCACTCGATCTCGCCCGCCCATTCGGGGAGCTTCTTCCTGGCGACGTGGTCGATGAGGGCACCCTCCCGGAACGGCCGGTTGATGATGACGGCGAGGCGCCGCTCGGCGGCGAGCGGCAGGAGGCGCTGCTCCACCTCGCGGTCGACGACGTTGTAGGTGAACTGCACGAAATCGATCTTCTCGCTCTTCATGATCGCTTCGAGATCGTCGTGCCGGCGCCCGTGCGAGGTGGTGACGCCGATGTAGCGGAGGCGCCCCGCCGCCTTCTCCTCGCGCAGCGTCTCGAGGTGGTTTTCCCAGCGCAGGAGATTGTGGACCTGGATCAGGTCGAACCGGTCGAGGCCCCAGAGCCTGCGGGAGTCGGCGATCTGGCGCCGCCCGGTCGCCTGCCACAGCGTCCACACCTTGGTGGCGGAGAAGAGGGCGCGCTTCAACGCGCTCTTGGCGAGCCCGTGGCCGATCACGGCCTCGGACGAGCCGTACATCGG
>SBBV01000152.1 GCA_005240015.1 Candidatus Odyssella thessalonicensis
CAAGATCGGCGCCGCCGGCGGCACCGGCCACGTCATCGAATATTCGGGCGAGGCGATCCGCGGCCTCTCGATGGAGGGCCGCATGACGGTCTGCAACATGTCGATCGAGGCGGGCGCCCGCGCCGGCCTCATCGCGCCCGACGAGACGACGTTCGCGTATCTCAAAGGCCGGCCGATGTCGCCGAAGGGCGCCGCGTGGGAAGCCGCCGTCGCCTATTGGAAGACGCTGCCGTCCGATGCCGGTGCCAGATACGACCGCGAGGTCGTGCTCGACGCATCGCAGATTCCACCGCTCATCACCTGGGGCACCTCGCCCGAGGATGTCGTGCCGGTCACCGGCATGATCCCGACGCTCGACCAGGCCAAGGATGCCGCGCAGCGCGAGGCGTATGAGCGGAAATACGAATACATGGGCCTGAAGCCGGGGCAGAAGGTGAACGAGCTCAAGGTCGATCACGTCTTCATCGGCTCCTGCACCAACGGCCGCATCGAAGACATCCGCTCGGCCGCGGCCGTGGTGAAGGGCCGGAAAGTGGCGAAGGGTGTCCGCGCGCTGCTCGTGCCGGGCTCGGGCCTGGTCAAGGAGCAGGCCGAGCAGGAGGGCCTCGACCGCGTCTTCGTCGAGGCCGGCTTCGAATGGCGCGAGCCGGGCTGCTCGATGTGCCTCGCGATGAACGCCGACAAGGTCGGCTATGGCGAACGCTGCGCCTCCACCTCGAACCGCAATTTCGAGGGCCGGCAGGGCCGCGGCGCCCGCACCCACCTGATGAGCCCGGCCATGGCCGCCGCCGCCGCCATCCGCGGCCACCTCGCCGACGTGCGCGAGTTGCAGTAGCATCCGCTGGCGTAACGGCCGTCTCGAGCCACCTGCCGTCATCCTGAGCGAAGCGAAGGATCTTGCCTGTGCAAGAAAAGCCTGCGCCGGCGAAGCGGATCGTCGCGTGCGGATCGCGCTGGCGCCGCCCGATCCTTCGCTTCGCTCAGGATGACGGGCGCAGGGCGCTCGCAACGACTCCGGAATGAGAGGGGATCGCCATGCAATACCCGAAGATGTGGGAGCGCTTCGCGGCCGCGTTCATCGACTGGCTGCTCTACACGGTGTTCAACCTCGCCTTCACCGGCGTGCTGAGCCAATTCATCTTCGGCTCGGTGGCGATGCAGCGCATCATGGGCTTCTTCGCCATGGTCCTCTGCACCTTCATCATCATCTTCTACAAGGTGCTGTTCGAATCCGGCCGGCTGCAGGCGACGCCGGGCAAGCTGGTCTTCGGCCTCAGGGTCGTCGATGCCAACGGCGCGCGCGCCGGCTGGCTGCCTGTGCTGCTGCGCACCTGGCCGTGGTGGGTCTACTTCATCACCGCCATCACCCAGATCCTGCTCGTCGGCTATTGGGTGCACGGCATCATCTGGCTGGGCCTCGTCGGCCTCTTCTTCACGATCTTGCTGCCGCCGGGCGGGCGCTGCCTCCACGACATCACGGCCGGCCTCCACGTCATCAAGGCGGGGCCCGGCATGGTGGGAACGGCGCGATGAGACGCGGGCGCAAAGCGTCGCAAGCGGGTTCGGCCTCTGCTATGGTCCGCGCCCGCAATCACCGCCAGGCCTGAGGGGCAAGCGATGCAATATCCGCAGTGGTGGGAGAGGCTTCTCGCCGGGCTCATCGACGGCATCATCCTTGCCATCGTGATCCTGATCATCAGCGCGATCTTCGGCCTGATGGCCGGCTCGAGCATGACGGCGCTGCGCATCCTCCTCTTCCTCGCCGCGCTCATCAACACCGCGCTCATCGTCGGCTACAAGGTCTTCTTCGAAGGCGGCAAGTGGCAGGCGACGCCGGGCAAGATGGTGTTCGGCCTCCAGGTCGTCGACGAGAGCGGCCAGCGCGCACCGATACAGCAGGTGTTCCTGCGCACCTGGCCGTGGTGGCTCAATCTGCTGAGCGTCGTCGGCGGGCTGCTCCTGATCGCATGGATTCTCACCATCCTGATCGTGCTCGCCATGATCGGCATCTTCTGCACGTTCTTCATGCCCCCGGGCGGGCGTTGCATTCACGACAGCACGGCCAAGATGTATGTCATCAAGACCGGCCCGGGCCTGTTCAAGACCGCCTGAGCCCGAGCACGACGAGGAATTGGGAATGGACAAGTTCACGAAGCTCACCGGCGTCGCCGCCCCGCTGCCGCGGGTCAATGTCGACACCGACGCGATCATCCCGAAGCAGTACCTGAAGACGATCAAGCGCACCGGCTTGAAGGCGGGGCTCTTCTACGAGTGGCGCACCAACCAAGACGGCAGCGAGAAGCCGGACTTCGTGCTCAACAAGCCGGCCTACAGGAACGCCAAGATCCTGGTGACCGGCGCCAATTTCGGCTGCGGCTCCTCGCGTGAGCACGCGCCCTGGGCATTGCTCGATTTCGGCATCCGCTGCGTGATCGCGCCCAGCTTCGGCGACATCTTCTTCAACAACTGCTTCAAGAACGGGATGCTGCCGATCGCGTTGCCGCAGGAAGACGTCGACAAGCTGATGCACGACGCCGAGAAGGGCGCCAACGCCATGCTGGCTATCGATCTCGAGAGGCAGGAGATCACGCGGCCCGATGGCGGTGTCATCAAGTTCGACATCGATCCATTCCGGAAGTACTGCCTCCTGAACGGCTTCGACGACATCGGCTTGACCTTGCGCCAGAAGGACAAGATCGACGCCTACGAGGCCGAGCGCGGCCGCGCGATGCCCTGGCTCGACGCGAGCAAGGTTGCCTGAGGCGCTAACAATACTTGTCGTCCCCGCGAAAGCGGGGACCCACACGGCGTCGCCACCAGCGGAATTCCGGAACGATTTGCGCGGCGTCGGGCATGGGTCCCCGCTTTCGCGGGGACGACAATGGGAGAGGGCCCGTGCTGAAAAGCGCCATCAACTACGACAACCGCATCTTCCGCTCCGTCGCCAACACGCCGAACGGCGAGGTGGGCGGCGAGACGCTGTTCCACTATCGGCACAACGGTGATCTGGTCTGGGGCACCTATGAAGGCGGCGGGGTCACGGCCGGCCATCTCATCGCGAACGTGGCGCCCGACGGAGCGCTCGACATGCGCTATCACCATCGCTCGCCCACCGGCGCGCTCATGACCGGCATCTGCCGCTCACGCCTCGAGATCCTGCCCGACGGCCGCTACCGCCTCCACGAAGATTGGCAATGGACCAGCGGTGATGAGAGCCGCGGCCAAAGCATGATCGAGGAAGTCAAGCGCGCCTAACAGGCGCGCCATCCTCGCCACTTGGCGCGTAGGCCCACCCGCTCTAATAGGAAGGAAACAGGAGGCGCAGAGACACAAAGGATTCTTCCTTGCGCGGCCGCAGGCCGCGCTTATCGTTTCTCTGCGTCTCTGCGCCTCCTGTTCAATTCTTCGCGCACCAACGAGAGCATGGAATAGCGAAATGGCCGCCAACAAGAAGCTGCTCATCCTCCCGGGCGACGGGATCGGCATCGAAGTGATGGGCGAGGTCGAGCGCTTGCTCGGCTGGTTCGAGAAGAAGCGGGCACTCCGCTTCGACGTCGAGACGGCGCTCTGCGGCGGCGCCGCGATCGACAAGGAAGGGAAGCCCGTCAGCGACGCCACGGTGAAGAAGGCGGCGGCGGCCGATGCGGTGCTGTTCGGCGCGGTGGGCGGCCCCAAATGGGACAATCTGCCGTTCGAGATGAAGCCCGAGCGCGGCCTCCTGCGCCTGCGGAAGGACCTCGGCCTCTTCGCCAATCTTAGGCCCGCGATGTGCTTCGATGCGCTGGCCGAGGCCTCGACGTTGAAGCGCGAATACGTGGCCGGGCTCGACATCATGATCCTGCGCGAGCTCACCGGCGGCGTCTATTTCGGCGAGCCGCGTGGCGTCGAGACGCTCAGGGACGGCACCCAGCGCGCGGTCGACACCCAGGTCTACACGACGCCCGAGATCGAGCGCATCGCGCGCGTCGGCTTCGAGCTCGCCAAGAAGCGGCGCAGCAAGGTGCACTCGGTTGAGAAGGCCAACGTCATGCACACCGGCGTGCTCTGGCGCGAGACCGTGCAGCGCGTGCATGACAAGGAGTTCCCCGAGGTCGAGCTCCAGCACATGTATGCCGACAACTGCGCGATGCAGCTGGTGCGCAACCCGAAGCAGTTCGACGTGATCGTGACCGACAATCTGTTCGGCGATCTGCTCTCCGATTGCGCCGCGATGCTGACCGGCTCGCTCGGCATGCTGCCCTCGGCCTCGCTCGGCGCCGTCGATCCCAAGACCGGCAAGCGCAATGCGCTCTACGAGCCCGTGCACGGCTCGGCGCCCGATATCGCCGGGAAGGGCGTCGCCAATCCCATTGCCTGCATCATGAGTTTCGCGATGGCGCTGCGCTATTCGTTCGACCTGCCCCAAGAGGCCGACGTCGTCGAGAAGGCGGTGACGCGCGTGCTCGACCAGGGCTTGAGGACCGGCGACATCCTGCAGCCCGGCAAGACCAAGGTGGGCACGCGCGAGATGGGCGAGGCCGTGCTGAAGGCGCTGGAGGCGGGCCGCAGCTAGATTGTGCCCGCCGTGCGCGCCGAGCATGGCAGTCTCGTCGCTTCGGAACCAGTGCGCGCGCTATTCTGCGAAGGCGCACCGATGCGCGCGCCAGACGTATAAGCATGTGCCAAGTCCTGCTCCCCTCGAAGAGGCCCACCATGATCCGTATCGCTCTCGTCGCCGGCATGGCCGCGTCGCTGCTGCTGGCCGGCCCCGCGTTGGCCGAGACCAAGCCCCCTGAGAAGCCGGGCACCGCGCCCAAGACCGACAAGCCGGCGACGGCGCCCAAGCAGGCGCAGCCGGCGCAGCCCAAGCCCGACACGAAAAAGGCGGCCGCCACGCGCAAGCGCGTCAGCTATGCCTGCGACGGCGGCGTCAGCTTGGTCGTGACCTATCCGCCCGAAGCGCAGGCCAAGACCGGCCGGATCAAGATCGCGATGAAGGACACGACCTACTTCCTGCGCCCGGTGGCGGGCGGCGAGAAGTGGGAGAACAAGTCGATCAAGCTCGTGTTCCAGCCCAAGGGCGAGGAGGCGACGATCGAGCGCGAAGGCAAGCCGCTCGCCGAGAAATGCAAGGTGGGCAAGCCGAGCACGTGAGCCCCGCGCGTCACGCATCCGTGATAGTGCGTAGGCGCGCCTTGACCGCCCTAGAGTCGCGGGCATAGCCTTTTGCGCACGCAACCGGACAAGGGAGCGTAACGATGCGTATCGTGAAGTCGACGGTCCTGGGATTGGCGCTCGCGGCCTTCACGGCCGGCGTGGCCCTCGCTTGCGCGGGCCATCCGGGCGGCCATGCCCAGACGCCGAAACCCGACACCGAGCAAAGCACGGTGACGAGCGACAAGAAGTAACGAAAGCGGCCCGCGCGGGCCGGTTTCGAAGCATCAAGAGGCGCGCTTCGCCCATGGCGGCGAGGCGCGCTTTTTCTTTCCGCGGTTCAAATTTTGGATAGGTAACCTTGCGCATCGGCCGTGGCATTGCCCGCAACCCAAGGTCTCCTTAGGTTAAGCGAAAGAAACGCGACGCAGCCGAAGCGCTGTGCTGGAGAAAGCAGGGGGTTAATCGAGGAGCCGGCGTCTTGCTCCATGCGCCGGCGCCGAGACGCGGCCGCAAGGTAGGGATGTTCTCGGACGACGCCCGATCCCATGGCCGCCCGCCGCACCGCGCGTGCGCGGACAGGCCCCGCTTCGCACCCGCGCCGATCGATCCGGTCGGCGCGACGATCCCTGATAACACCCGAGCACCGGCAAGCGGAGGCGGCTAGATGGCGCCCCGCCTGCTCATCATCGACGACGAGCCCGCGATCTGCGATTTCCTGCGGTCGGTGGCGATCGATGTCGGCTACGACGTCGTCACCGCCAACACCGCCGACGATTTCAAAGCGGCCTTCGGGGCCGCGGATGCCGATGTGATCCTGCTCGATCTCACCTTGCCCGGCACCGACGGCATCGAGCTGCTGAAATACATGGCCGAGATGGGAACGCGCGCGCGCATCCTCATCGTCAGCGGCTACGACGAGAGCATCCGGCGCATGGCCTACACGATCGGCGCGGCGAGGGGCCTCGACATGGCCGGCGTGCTGCCGAAGCCGCTGCGCGTCGCCGAGCTCAGAGGCCTGCTCGCCCAGTTCAAGCGCGAGGCGAATTCCTCCGCGTAGCGGCGCGTCACAAACCGGCGCTCTCGCGCGTCATGGGGCAACGATCCGATTTCATCCCCCACCCCGTCCCGGAGAGCGTCATGAACGATATCGCCACGAAGGCGGCCGTTTCCGCCACCAAGCCCATCGACTACCAGCGGGAAATTCCGGAGATCCTGCAGCGCATGGCCGGCTTGCAGGTGCTGATCGAGGAGCACGGCATCGATCGCAAGCTGCTGCACCTCGTCAAGCTGCGGGCGTCGCAGATCAATCGCTGCGCCTACTGCGTCAAGATGCACACCAAAGAGGCGCGCGACGACGGGGAAAGCAACGAGCGCCTCGATCGCCTCGTCGTCTGGAAGCATGTCGGCGACTACAGCGAGCGCGAAACGGCCGCGTTGGCGTGGACCGACGCGCTTACCGGCCTCGACCAAGAGCCGGAGCCGGCCCCGCTCCGCGCGCGGCTGCGCCAGCACTTCAGCGACAAGGAGATCGGTGCGCTCACCGCGGCCGTCGCGATGATCAATTTCTGGAACCGCATCGCGATCTCGACGCACTGACGTCGTCCAAAACACGCGGCGTCATGCTGAGCGGCCCATTTTTGGGGCCGCGCAGCATCTCTCGCCTGAGGAGGCTCGACCGCAGCTCGTCCGGCCGCGGCTCGTCGTCGAGAGATGCTTCGCTGCCGCCCCAAGCATGACGGGTTGCAATCGCTTACGCGCGCGCGACGATGTTGTATTTGCGGAGCTCGCCGCCGAGGCCGCCGAGCAGCCAGACGAAGAACATGCGGAAGTCGCTGATCAGCGACCAGACCGGATAGGTGAATGTGGCCGGCTGATTCTTCTCCACCGTGAAATGCGCGAGCCACGCGAAGCCGTAGCCCGCCACCGGCATCAGCAGCAGCAGCCACCAGTTGCCGGTCCAAATCGCCGCCGCGAGCGCCACGAACACCAGTGTGGTGCCGACGAAGTGCAGGCTGCGCGTGACCGGCTTGCTGTGCTCCCGGAGATAATAGGGCCAGAACTCGGCGTAGGACTTCACTTCGGACACGACGCTGCTCCCAAGCCTCCCGGCGCACTCCCCCAAACGCGCCGACGCGCCACCGTATCCCGGCATTGCGCGAAACGCTATCGATGGCACCACCGGTAGCGGGGGCTTCGGCAAGGGATATGTAGGCCGCGCGCTGCCGCACGCTAGAAGTGGTCGGGCCTTGCCGCGATCTCTGTCGGACCCGACGCGCGCCGTTTCCGTCTTGCCGGGGTGCATGGAAATTGCCAATTCTTGGTTGGTGCCAGCGGGGAGATCCCAGGCCGATGAAGGGCGACTGGACACTCGACGGCCTGCTCGGCGCGCTTGCCGCCCGCGGCGGCGAGCCGGCGCTGGTCGCCGTCCGCGAGGAGGGAATCGAGACGGTCGGCGCCGCCGAGCTCGTGGAGCGCGCCCGGCGCCTCGCCGCGGGCCTGGCCGAGAA
>SBBV01000175.1 GCA_005240015.1 Candidatus Odyssella thessalonicensis
CATCGATTGCGACACCTGCAACTGGGCGTCGCCGCCATCATCGAAGGACGCCGGCGCCACCCAGTTGCAGGTGTCGCAATCGATGCAGGTGGCGTCGACAAAGAATTCGCCAGGTGCGTTGGTGGGAAGACGCTTCGCGAGGGCCGCCATGATCTGGATTTTGCCGCTGCCGATCTTAGATAAGTTGCGGCTCGCGCCGGGCAATCGCCTGCAGGGCTTGCAGCGGATCGACGCACTGCCGCGGCGCGCGCATGGTGAAATATTGGGAAAGAAGAAGTGCGTGGCGGCGCCTTGATGCTGCCACGCGGGCGGGGTGAAACCGGTGCCAAGAGCCGAGCACGGCCTGGGGCACGGGAAATCCGGTTCGGAGATGGGGTATAGCTCCGCGGGTATGAACCGCGGGGCGAGGGTTGCTGCCTGCAGGAGCGGCAGCGGGGGGCGAGAGGAGCGAAGCATGCCGAACAACGGTCTCGACGAACACGAGAAGCTGGTGCCGCACTTCGCCACGCGGGCGGAGATCGCGGAGCTGCGCGAGAAGGTGATGAGCCTGCAGACCATCCTGCGCGCGATCGCGGAAAGGCAGGGTGCCGATCCCGACCTGCTCGAGGAATGGTCGCTCTGCATGGGGCAGTTCAAGTCCGAGCCCGGACGCGCACTGGCGACCGCGCAGCGCGTCGCCGTCAGTATCGCGCGCACGGGGCCCGGCTTCGCGGCGCAACGCGGCGCGCCGGCGGCTCTCGATACGGACGACTAATACCGACGGCCCTTGGTGATGTCGGCGGCAAAAAGGGGTCAGACCCCTTTTTCGCTTCGACAGCGAGCTCCGGCGATAGCCGAAATCCCGAAAAGGGGTCTGACCCCTTTTTGCAACCGATCAACGGTTGGGGCTGTTGGTATGAGCAGCCGCGGGATCGGTCAGAGGTCCTGCGTGCGCGAACGCCAGGCGCGCTCCCATTTCTCGGCGTGATCGGCGCCGAACAACAGCTCCGCGTCGCCCCCGATCACGGCCCAGCCCTTCATCTCCAATTCGCGTTCGAGCTGGCCCGGCGACCAGCCGGCGTAGCCGGCCGCGAGAATCGTGTGTTTCGGCCCGCGTCCTTCGGCGATCGCCGCGAGCGCCTCGCGCGGCGGCGAGAGCGCGATGCCCGGCGCCACCACGAGCGTCGATTCGGTTTTGAAATCGTCCGAGTGCACCAGCAGCACGCGCTCGAGCTGCACCGGCCCGCCCCAGAACAGCTGCAGCTCGACGCCGGCACCCTGCCCTTCGCGCAGGTCGAGGCCGAGCGCGCGCAGCAATTCGGTCACCGGGCGCTTGGCGCCCGGCCGGTTGATGACGATGCCCATGGCGCCGTCGTCCGAGTGCGCAATCATGTAGATGACCGTGTTCGCGAAGCGCGGATCGGGCATGGCCGGATCGGCAACGAGGAACTTCCCCTTGAGCGACGACGCGGGCGCCTCTTGCCCCTGCGCTGCCGGCGCGAGGGCGAGAATCCCAACGAGGAAAGCCAGGATTGTGTAGCGCATCGCTCACCTTTTCCTCGGCCGCGCGCGGGCCGGAGGAGGAGGACCAGCGAGCCGCACGGCGGCGGAAGCGCACGCTGCAGCCGTCCTCGCCGGTCCAGCTAATTTTCCGCACCCTCACCCTACCTTTCCCCGCCAATCGCGGGAGAGGGAATTCATGGCTCCGCGCCCGGCCCCAAGGGCTGGCCGTAGCTGAACTCGACCGCGTTGCCGTCGGGATCGGCAATGCCGCAGTAGTAGCCCACGGGATATGGCTCCTCGCGCGCCGGCCAGATGAGGCAATCGGCGCGGCGCGCGCGCTCGGCAACGGCGTCGACGGCGGCGCGGCTCTCGAGCGCGAAGCCCAAATGGCTGTAGTCGCGCTCGGCGCGGCTCCGCTCGGGGCCGCCCGAAACCAAGACGAAGATGAATTCCTTCTCGCGGCCGGGCTCGGCGAGCCAGGCCACCGCCGCGCCGGTCGCGGGATCGCGCCGCTCGTGCACCGGCAGGAGGCCGCAGAATTCGCGGTAGAACGCGACGCTCTTCGCGAGATCGCGGCAATGCAGCGCTACATGCGTCATCACCGGCCGCGCCATCGAACTACTCCCCGGCGGCGGCCGCGGCGACGAGGCGATCCTTGTCCTCCGCGATCTCGGGCGGCTCCTTGGCGGCTTCGCCGCTCGCCGCCTCCTGCTGGCGGCGCCAGAGTGCTGCGTAGACGCCGTCGCGCGCGAGCAGCTCGCCGTGCCGCCCGCGCTCGACGATGCGGCCCCGATCGAGCACGATGATCTCGTCGGCGTCGATGACGGTCGAGAGCCGATGCGCGATCACGAGCGTGGTGTGATCGGCCGAGACCTCGCGCAGGTTGGACTGGATCTCCTTCTCGGTGTGCGTATCGAGCGCCGAGGTCGCCTCGTCGAAGATCAGGATGCGCGGGCGCTTCAGGATCGTGCGCGCGATGGCGACGCGCTGCTTCTCGCCGCCCGAGAGCTTCAAGCCGCGCTCGCCGACCATGGCGTCGTAGCCGTCGGGCAGGTTGGCGATGAACTGGTGGAGATGCGCGAGCCGCGCCGCCTCCTCGATCTCGGCGCGCGTGGCGCCGGGCCGGCCGTAGGCGATGTTGTAGTAGAGCGTGTCGTTGAACAGCACCGTGTCCTGCGGGACGATGCCGATCGCGTTGCGCAAGCTCGCCTGCGTCACGTCGCGGATGTCGTGGCCGTCGATGCGCACCGAGCCGCCCTCGACGTCGTAGAAGCGAAACAGGATGCGCGAAATGGTGGACTTGCCGGCGCCGCTCGGGCCCACGATCGCAACGGTCTTGCCCGCCGGCACCGCGAACGAGACGTCGTGCAGGATCGAGCGCCGCTCCTCGTAGCGGAAGCTCACCTTGTCGAACACCACCTCGCCGCCCGCCACGCGGAGCGGCTGCGCGCCCGGCTTGTCCTCGATCTCGCGATGCACACGCAGCAAGCTGAACATCGATTCCATGTCGACGAGCGCCTGCTTCACCTCGCGATACATGAAGCCGAGCATGTTGAGCGGCTGGTAGAGCTGGAGGAGATAGGCGTTGACCAGCACGAACTCGCCGACGGTCATGGTGCCGGCGACGACGCCGACGCCGGCGCAGTACATGACGAGCGTCAGGCCGATTGCAATGATGAAGCCCTGGCCGACGTTCAACAGCGAGAGGCTCTGGTCGGAAAGCACGGCCGCGCGCTCGTAGCGGCGCATCGCCTTGTCGAAGCGGTTGGCCTCGTGCTGCTCGTTGCCGAAGTACTTGACGGTTTCGTAGTTGAGCAGGCTGTCGATCGCCTTGGTGCTGGCCTCGCTGTCGCTCTCGTTGAGCTGGCGGCGGAACTTGATGCGCCATTCGGTGACCAGCACCGTGTAGGCCGAATAGACCGCGACCGTGACCAGCACGATCAGCGCGAACCAGAAATCGAGCAGCGCCCAGAGCACGACCGTGACCAGCGCGATCTCGACGATGGTCGGGAAGATCGTGAACAGCGTCCACGACAGGAGGTTCTCGATGCCCTTGGTGCCGCGCTCGATCGCGCGCGAGAGGCCGCCGGTCTGGCGCTCCAGGTGATAGCGCAGCGATAGCGAATGGAGATGGCGGAAGGTGCGCAGCGCCAGCTGGCGCATCGCGCGATGGCCGACCTTGGCGAAGATCGCGTCGCGCAGCTCGGCGAACGCCACGCCGAACACGCGCGCAGCGCCGTAGGCGATGAGCACCGCGATCGGAACCGCCGCCACGGCGGCGCCGCCGGTCGGCGAAAGCGCGTCAACGGCCTCCTTGAACAGGATCGGGACGTAGACGACCGTGACCTTGGCAAGCACGAGGCACGCCAGCGCCGCGACGACGCGGATGCGCAGCTCGAGCCAATCCTCTTCGGCCGGCGCGCGCGGCCAGAGATAGGGCAAGAGCGTCGCCAGCGCGCGCCGCCCATAACCGGGCGGCGGGCCTTTCTCTTTTGTCGCTTCGGATTTAGGAGGAGGGGGAGTCATACTGCTGATAACCTAGCGTCGAAACCTTCCCGAACAAGGGCCGGCACAAGCCGCTGGCGGGCGGTTGCACCTTGCCGAGCAGAAAGGCAACGCGATGACGAAGATCTTCCGGGCTTTGGCGCTGCTTCTGGCGGCGGGAACGGCGCACGCCGCCGAGCCCGCGGCGCCGGCCAAGACGCTCGAGGCCGAGTACATCGTCACCTGGCTCGGCCTCCCCGTCTACGCCGCCAAGATCGCGATCGCGTGGAACGGCGAGCGCTACCGCCTGCGCTTCCACGCGGAGGCGGTCGGCATCCTGCGCCTCGCCACCAACACGACGACCGTCGAGTGGGAGACCACCGGCCGCCGCGCGGAGGGCGAGGTCCAGCCCGAGCGCTTCCTGCAGGCGAACACGTTCCGCAAGCAGACGCGCCGGATCACGCTCGCCTATTCCGCCAAGGGACCGCCGGCGGTGAGCGTGGCGCCGCCCGAAAGCCCCGGCAAGCGGCCGCCCGTCCCCGAACCGCTCAAGGCCGGCACGCTCGATCCGCTCTCCGCCACGTTCGCCGCGCTCGCCAAGCCGCTCGACGCCAAAACCTGCGGCTACGACGCCAAGGTGTTCGAAGGGCTGCGCCGCACCGATGTGCGCCTCGAGCATGCGGGCGCCGAGCGCACGCCCGCGCATCGCCTGCCCGGCCTCGACCGCCAGGCGATTGTCTGCCGCATGCACGCCAAGCGCGTCGCCGGCTACGAGCCCAAGCATTTCAAGCAGAACCCAGAACCGCTGCCGCCGGCGATACTATGGGTTGCAAAACATGCGGAAGCCGGCCTCTGGCTGCCGGCCCAGCTCCGCTACGAGTCGCAGGTCGGCCCGATCTATGCGCGGCTCACGCGCGTGAAATCGGCCAATGGCGGCAGCCTCTAGCGCAGCCTGCCCGGACGCAAGGGTTGGAAAATGATCTCGGCTGACTATGCGCGCACCATGGCGCGCTACAATCATTGGATGAATGATGTGATCTATGCGGCGGCCGCGCGCCTCTCCGACGCGCAGCGCAAGCGCGACCTCGGCGCGTTCTTCAAGTCGCTGCACGGCACGCTCAACCACATCCTCGTGGGCGATCGCTTATGGCTCGGGCGCTTTACCGGCGCGCCGGTGCGCTTCCCGTCTCTCGCGCACGAGATCGCGTCCGACTTCGCGGACTTGAGACGCGAGCGCGCCGAGACCGATGCGGCCATCGACGCCTACGCCGCGGCGCTGACGCCCGCGCGCCTGGCCGAGCCGCTCGTCTACCGCACCTTCCTCAATCCGCGCGACGTCTCGTTCCCGCTCGGCTTCGCGCTCATGCACTTTTTCAACCATCAGACGCACCACCGCGGACAGGCGACGACGCTGCTGATGCAGCTCGGCGTCGATCCGGGGCTCACCGATCTGATCTACCTGCCGGGGATGGAGCAAAGCGCGCACGCCTAATCGTCTCCCGCCCCGCTTGCG
>SBBV01000415.1 GCA_005240015.1 Candidatus Odyssella thessalonicensis
CACGAATCGCTCGGCTATGCGCCGCGCGCCTTCGCCGTGATTCCGAACGGCATCGACACGGCGCGCTTCCGCCCCGACGCGGCGGCGCGCGGCCGCGTGCGCGCCGAGCTCGGCATCGCGGACGGAGCGTTGGTCGCGATCCACGCCGCGCGCGTCGATCCGATGAAGGACCATGCGACGTTGATCGCGTTGGCGGCGCTGCGGCCGAACATCGTGTTCCTCGCCGTCGGCAAGGGCACGGACGACGCCCTCATCGGCCCCAAGAATCTGCGCGGCCTCGGCATCCGCGCCGACATGCCGGCGCTCTACGCGGCCGCCGACCTCGTGCTCTCGACCTCGGCCTTCGGCGAGGGCTTCTCCAACGTCATCGCCGAGGGCATGGCCGCGGGCCTCGCCGCTATTTCCACCGATGTCGGCGATGCGCGCCGCATCATCGGCGAGGCCGGCGCGGTGGTGACGCCGCGCGATCCGCCCGCGCTCGCCGCGGCGCTCGACCGGCTCGGCGATGGCGCGGCGCGCCGCGCCCGCGGCGCCGCCGCCCGCGCGCGCATCGAGGAGCGCTTCTCGCTCGCACGCTGCGTGGCGGCGTTCGATGCGCTGCACCGCGACGGTATCTTGCCGGATTAGTGCGCCAGCAGCTCGTTCATGCGGCGCAGGCGGCGGACGAGCGTGCGCATCACGTCGATGGAGAAGAACGGCGTCTGGTGGACGAGCAGCAGGAACAGCCGCTCGTCGATGGGAACGGCTTCGCAGTCGGTCTTGGCGATCACGCTGGCCGCGCGCGGGCCGTGGTCGATCATCGCCATCTCGCCAAAGATCCCGCCGGCTTCCACCTCCTCGACTTCGCGGCCCTTGGCGATGACGACGGCCTTGCCGAGGTGCAGGTAGTACATGTGGGTGCGCGGCTCGCCCTCGCGCATGATTTCGGTGCCGGCGGGGAAGCGCTTCACGACCCCGCCCAAGCGCAGGACGATGCTGAAATCGATGGCGCGTTCACGCGAGATGGTCATCGCGGCACCCCGGAGCGACCGGCAACACTAGGGCGATCCTTGCGCCCCCGTCAAATCGGCGGCCATGGACGTCGGGCGCGCCGCACCGCTCCGATCTCAATCCGGCGGGACGAAGTCGGGGTTGTAGACCACCTCCCAGAGGTGATCGTCGGGATCCTGAAAGTAGCCCGCATAACCGCCCCAGAAGGTCTTCTGCGGCTTCTTGACGATGCGCGCGCCGGCCTTCGCCGCCTGCGCGATCACGGCATCGACCTCGCGCTCGCTCGCCACGTTGTGGCCGATCGAGAACTCGGTCGGGCTGCGGCCCGACTTGGCGAGGCCGCAATCGCGCGCGAGATCGTCGCGCGCGAAGAGCGCCAGCTTGAGCCCGCCGGCGAGCTCGAAGAACGCAACGGCGCCGTGCTCGAACTGGGTCCCGACGATGCCCTGGGTCGCGAGCCCGAGCCCGTCGCGATAGAAGCGCAGCGAGCGCTCGAGGTCGTCGACACCGATGGTGAGCACGGCGATGCGGGGTTTCATGGTCCGATCTCCAGCAGCGCCTGATCTTGCCGGGAGGCGGAGGGCGGCGTCTTGATCAAATCGGCCAAGCCGGAGCGGAGCGCGCTCGGGCTTTGTCCGGCGAGCCGGCGCACCTCGCGCGCGAGATGCGCCTGGTCGGCATAGCCGGCCTCGACCGCCAAGACCGCGAGCGGCGTGCGGGCATCGGCGACGAGGCGCAGGAATCGCCGGAAGCGAAGGATTCGCTCCAGCGTCTTCGGGCCATAGCCGAACGCGGCAAGGCAGCGCCGGCGCAGCGTGCGCTCGCTCCAGCCATGCTCGGCGATCAGACCGCGCACGAGGCCGTTGGGGCTCGGCCGCCTTCGCGCCGCGGCCACGGCCACGGCGCTTACGATCGGATCGGCCGGCGCCACCCGATGCAAACGGCCGACGAGCGCCTCCTCGAGAATCGCCGCCGCCGCCGCTGCGGTCTCGGCATGGGCGAGCCGGTCGGAGAGCGGCGCCGTTGCCCGGCTGCCCCAGACATCCTCGAGCGCGGGATGCGTGTTCAGCAGCTCGGTGGCCGAGACGCCGATCCATCGCGTGGCGACACCGGGCCGGAACCGAATGCCGGCCAGCTTGGCGGCGCTCGCGATCGTCGCGGTCACGACGCGCGTGTTGGGCCCGGCGACCCGAAGACGGCTGCCGGTCCAGTAGATGTCGATGCAGCCGTCGGGAACGACGTCGATCGCGGCGGGTTCGTAGAGCTCGTTGGTCCACACGCGGTCGACATGGGGCCGCAACGCCGCAACGGGCAGCCGTTCGCAAAAGTCGCCGGCGACCTGGTAGAGCCTCGGCCGTGCGCCCGTCCCGTTCGATCGGCTCACAGGGGAACCTCGCCTCTCGTGCCGCGGCCAAGACCACCCGCGACCGCGTGGGGCGTGGCCGTTTCATTCAAGACGTTGTCGGACCCTTCCGGCAGACTCCTCCGGGCGGCGAGCAAGACGCGGTCGCGTCCGAGGCCGGGCCTGGAGGGCCGACATGGCGAAAAGATCCGGGAACGACCGGCGCATCGACTATGTGGAGTTCGACGTCGCCGACGTGGCGCGCGCCAAGAAATTCTACGGCGAAGCGTTCGGCTGGTCGTTCAAGGACTACGGCCCCGGCTATTGCGAGTTCCGGGACGGGCGCCTCGCCGGCGGGTTCGCGGCCGGCACCGCGCGCGGCGGCGGAGGCCCGCTCGTCATCCTCTACGCCGACGATCTCGCCGATGCGCAGCGCCGCATCGAAGCGGCGGGCGGGCGCATCGTGAAGCCGGCCTACGATTTTCCTGGCGGCCGCCGCTTCCACTTCACCGATCCCGACGGCTACCAGCTGGCGGTCTGGACCGCGCACTAGCCGCTCGCCGCGAAGCGCGCCGCGCCTGGTGCCCCGGGGGAGACTCGAACTCCCACGCCCTTGCGGGCAACAGATTTTGAG
>SBBV01000173.1 GCA_005240015.1 Candidatus Odyssella thessalonicensis
CTCCTCGACCTTCTTGCCGAGCAGCTTGAGGCCGTTCAACACCGCCGCGCCGACGACAATGGCCGTGCCGTGCTGGTCGTCGTGGAAGACCGGGATCTTCATGCGCGCGCGCAGCTTCCTCTCGATCTCGAAGCACTCGGGCGCCTTGATGTCCTCGAGGTTGATGCCGCCGAAAGTGGGCTCGAGTGCCGCGATGATGTCGACGAGCTTGTCCGTGTCGCGCTCGGCAAGCTCCAGGTCGAACACGTCGATGCCGGCGAATTTCTTGAACAGGCAGGCCTTGCCCTCCATCACCGGCTTGCCGGCGAGCGGGCCGATGTTGCCGAGGCCCAACACCGCGGTGCCGTTGGTGACGACGGCGACGAGATTGCCGCGCGCGGTCAGGTCGAAGGCCTGGCCCGGGTCCTTGGCAATGGCGCGGCACGCGGCCGCCACGCCGGGCGAATAGGCGAGCGCCAGGTCGCGCTGCGTCGTCAGCGGCTTGGTCGGCGTGACCGAGATTTTCCCGGCCTGCGGCACGCGGTGGTACTCGAGTGCGGCGTCGTCGATTTGATGGTCCATGGAAGAAGGCTGCGGTGATGAAGCGCGTTGGCGCCAATCTAGCGCCTGGCAACGGGCTAATCACGTGCGCGGATGGGCGCGCACAGGGCTGAATTCGCTGCTTCGGCTAGACTGTAGACTACGCCGCGATGCCGGCCATCTTGCAGAGGAGCTTCCAGTCCTCGGGGCTGACCGGCATCACCGAGAGGCGCGACTGGCGGATGAGCTTCAGGTTCTTCAAGCGCGGCTCGGCCTTGATGTCGGCGAGGGTCACGGACTTCTCGATCGGCATCACCGCCTTGAAGTCGACGGCGACCCACTTCTTCTCCCTGTCGGTGGGGTCGGGATAGGCGGTGCGCACGACCTCGAGCACGCCGGCGAGGCGCTTCTCGGTGACCGAGTGATAGAAGAACGCGCGGTCGCCCACCTTCATCGCCTTCAGATTGGCGGCGGCCTGATGGTTGCGCACGCCGTCCCACGACGCGACGCCCTCGGCCGCGTGCTTCTGATAGGACCAGCTCTCGGGCTCGTCCTTCACCAGCCAATACGCCATGTTCGTTTCTCCCCGCTGTGCGCTGGACCGTAGCAGGGCCGCGCCGAGGCGGGGAGACGGAATTCGAAAAGGGGTCAGACCCCTGTTCGAAAGGGGTCTGACCCCTTTCCGCGCGCGCCCCAGCGGAGAAAGATGAGAAGCGCCACCAACAAGGTGGCCGCGAGCACGGCGAACATCGTGCGATAGGCAGCCTCGGGCGGGTGGCCGGCGGTGGCCGGGAACGCGCCCAGGATCCAGCCGGGCACGATCTGCATCACCGAGACGCCGAGGAAGTTGGCGACGTTGACGGTCGTGATCGCGCGCGCGGTCAGATGATCCGGAAACAGCGCGCGCACATGCGCGAGCAACAGGATCGTGTAGGGGCCGGACAGCCCGACGAAGACGAACAGCGCCGTCGTCACGACCGCGCCCTGGTTCGGCAGCAGCGCGAAGAACGCGTAGGTCCCGATCACGGTGAACGTGCCGTAGAGGATCAGCGCGAGGCGCGGCACGCCGCGCGCCTCGAGCCACGCGAACGCGATCGCGCCGAGCGTGCCGGCCGCGCTCATCGCCAAGAGGATGTTGCCGCGCGCGATCGCGTCGAAGCCGAGCACGTCGGCGAGATAAGGCCCGCCCCAGAGCCCGCGCACGGCGAGCTGCACCGAGAACGCCGAGAAGGCGAGCGCGATGATGCCCCACACCTGGCGCGTCGCGAGGATCGGGCCGAAGCCCCTGACCGTGTCCCTGAGCCGCTCGGGCGCGCGCAAGTGATAGGGATGCCCCGCCGGCGCATCGCGCACGAGGAGGAAGATCGCGAGTGCCACCAGTGCCAAGGCCGCTCCGCCGATGCGCCACGCATCGCGCCAGCCGATCGCCTCGACGAGGGCCGCGAACGGGGTGCCGGACAGGATCGGCCCGATCCCGCCCACGGCGGTGAGCCACGAAGCCATCGCGCCGAAGCGCTCGCGCGGGAACCAGCGCCCGATCAGAGCGAGGCCGCCCACGAACGCCACCGAGCTGCCGAGCCCGGACAGCAGCTGTCCTGCGATGAGGACGCCGGCATCGCGGCCCGCGGCGAACACGAATGCGCCGCCGGCCGCGAGCAGCAGCATCGCGCTCATCACGCGGCGCGGGCCGTAGCGGTCGAGCAGCGCGCCCACCGGCAGATGCACGAGCGTGAACGCGACGAAGAAGAGGCCGAACACGAGCCCGAGCGTCTCGGGGGAAAGGCCAAGCTCGCGGCGCAGCTCGGGCGCCAGCACGGCCGGCGCCGTGCGCATGAACTGGCTCACGCCAAACGACGCGCCGAGCAGCGCGATCAGGCCCAGGGCGATGCTGCGGGAGGGCATGTTGGAGCGGAGCTGGCGCAATTCGCGGCAGCACCGCCGACGGCACCGCGCGCAGATCTCATGAGCAATTGTCGTTATGGCACGACATGCGCCCGCCCGAAATGGGCGCAGATCTGCAATCGGCGCAGAGGAGTTCCGACTTAGTCCAGCACGCCCGGGAGGCCGGGTGCGGTGCTGATCGGCGCGTCCGGCTTTTCCGCGCTGTCGCGCGGCTTGGGCTCGGGCAGCGGCGTCGGCGCCTCCGGCTCCGGCTTCTTGGGCGCCGCCGTTTCCGTGGGCTTCGGCGGATCGGCCTTCGGCGCCGGCGGGCTCTCGGCGGGCTTGGCCACGGGCTTCGGCGCCGGTGCGGCCTTGCGTTGCGGCGGCGGCGCGGCCGGACGCGCCGCGGGCGTCGTCGGCTGGGTGGCGGCCGTCGTCGCTTCGGGCGCCGCCAGGAAGCAATCGATCTGCCGCGTCTTCAGCTGCGCGCAAAACTGGCCGGCCTCGCCGGCCGAGGCGAACGGCCCCAGCTGGATGCGGTAGTAGACGCCGCGCGCGCCGAGATCGGCGCGCTGGATGCGGTTGCCGACATTGGCGAACAGGCCCTGCGACGCGCCCTGCAGCTTCTCGAGCTGCGCTCTGCTCGCGGCCTCATCCTTATTGGCGCCGACCTGGATCCAGTATTGATAGCCGGTGCGCGCGGCGCGCTCGGCATATTGCTCGGGCGGCTCGACGCGTGGCGCGGGCTGCACTTGCGGGCGCGGCAGCACCACTTCGCGGCGCGGCGCGGGGATTTCAGCGATCTGCGGCAGCTGCGGAGCCTGAGTGCGTCGCGGCGGATCCGCGGGGGTGCGGTGAAGCGGCGCCGGATCGGCGATGCGCCGGCCGCCCTCGCTCGCCGGCACGGGGCCCGCGCCGAGGCTTTCCTCGGCATCGCCGGGATCGCGCGATGCGGTCTGGCGCGGCACTTCGGTCGCGGCCGCACGGCGCGGGACCGGCAGCGGCTTCGACGGATCGATGTCGGGGCGCAGCAGATTGCGCGAGAGTGTGCTCGCGCCTTCATACCGTCCGACGGCGGTAATCGCCTTCTTGTCGCCGCCGGTCGCAGCCGTCGCGGGTGGCGTGGTCCGTGCGCTCGCAGGCGGCGTCGCAGCGCTGCGCGCGGTCTTCGCTGACGGCGAGCCGCCATCGACCTTCACGTCAGCCTTGGCCACCGGCTTCGGCGGCTCGAGCAGATTCTTGGCGACGCCGCTTTCGGACTTCATCTTGCCGACGGCGGTGACGCGGTCACGATCCTCGATCTTCGCGCGCTCGTTGGCGCGGCGCTCGCCGGTTTCGGTGCCGTCGGCGAGCTGCACCGAGCTCGACGGCACGAGCGGCGCGATGCTCTCGGCCGCCGCGTCGGCCATGGCTTCGATCACGCCTTCATTCGGCGCCTTGAACGCGGTGCCGGGCACGGCGGCCATCTGCGTGACCTCGCCGACCTTCTTGCCGACGCCGTCATAGAGGCTCCAGACGACTTCGACGCGGCTCCGGCCATTGCGCTCGACGCCCTGGCGCATTTCGCCTTTCAGAACATACGAGGAGCGGCTGCGCAGCGCGGAGCTCGCCGGGATGTCGCGCGAGCGCAGCGCCTCGGCCACGCGCTCGGAGAGCTTCCATTCGGATGGCGCGCCGTCGATGCCGCGCACGCTGATCGGCGGCGTCATCGAGGTGGGGACAGCGAGCCGGGTCTGGGCGCCGGCGCTCTCGCGCTCGAAGGGGCGGTTCTCGCTGCACGCGCCGGTTGCAAGTACTGCGCTGACGCCGGCGGCCACGAACAGCGGCCCGGCGAAGCGGAGACGACGCGTGCGAAGACGATTCACGGCAGCGCTGACCGATCCGGCGCGGCGGGCCCGAGATGCGTTGTCGATGGTCCCCGGCATCCGTTGCCCGATGCGCGACGATTTAGTTGTGAATTCTACCGCAAATACGCGACCGCGCCAACGGTTTTAC
>SBBV01000411.1 GCA_005240015.1 Candidatus Odyssella thessalonicensis
CCCCGCAGGCGGCCGCCAGAGATAGCCTCTCCGCCGGGCGCGGCGCCTGCCGCCACCGCGCGGGCGCTTACGCGATGGGCCGCGAGCGGAACGCCGTAGACGACGGATTCTGGCGCGGATCGAGCGTGCGCGTGAGCGGCTTGGCCGGCGCGCCGTCGACGGGCGCGCCCAGCGGCGTGAAGATCAGCGCCGGTCAAGCGCCTGCCCGCTGACGACGCCGAACTCTCGCTGCGTGTTCGCGCCGAACGCCATGAGAAGGCCCGGCAAGGCGAGGGCGATCCGCGCGAGTCGCATTACGTCCTCCCGCTGCTCGCGGCGCGCGGCCCCGAGCCGTTGCTCTCATACGAAAGCGCCCGCTGCTCTCGAAGACATCGGGCGCTTTCATCCTGCTTCCACTTGTACCGCGGTGCGCACCACAAAAAAGGGCGCGCGCGCCGGTGCCGGACTATTGGGTCGCGGCGTTGCCGAATGCGCCGGCCAACAGCAAGACGATCACGACCAGCAGGAGAACGCCGACGAAGCCGCTCGGGTAATAGCCCCAGCCGCGGCTGTACGGCCATGCCGGAATGGCGCCGAGCAGCAGCAGGATAAGGACGATAAGCAGTATGGTTCCGATCGACATGGGGCACTCCAAAATCGCATATGCGATTTCTGGAATGAACGCTCTAAAACCGAGCCGGTTCCGGTCGGCGGCCTTTCACGACTTTGAACCATCCAAAATGTCGTCCGTTCTAGCCATCGTGATCCCAGCGCCGCGCGGAGGCGCCACCGATGGCGTGCGGCGCGGCGACCCGATCTCGACAAGAAGTCGCCCGAAGACGACGCGATACCAGCGACCCTCTCGCCTGGGGTCAAAAACGCGTCGGGCGCAGCGGGTCGACGAGACCAGAGGCCCTAGCTCCGGGGCAGGGCCAGCGAGCTCTGGCGCAGCGCAGGAGGCGCCCCTCGCCTCTCTTACCGTCTTTGTCGCAGGCCGAAGACGGAGGCGCGCGCCGAGGCCGGCCCCTCTCCCGCAAGGGAGAGGGGCGCGGCACTCCCGCCGAACGCCATGATCAGCGCGCGAGCTCGGGCCAGCGGGCCCCGAGCGCGTCGGCGACTTCGCGCACCATTTCCGCGAGGATCGCTTCGCCCTTCGCCGCGGTCGCAAGCGTGGGATCGCCGATGGCGCCGGTCGGATTGTAGCCCGGGCTCGTGGGATCGGGGCTGAACGGCAGCGGCGTGCCGGCCGGCCGGTGGGCCGCTCGCGCGCGCTCCATCCGCACCGCTTCCGGCGCCAGCGCCAGCATCACCGAAGTCTCGCGCTCGTCGGCGTGCCCGCCCGACGTTTGCTCCAGCATCCGGTCGGCGCCGCGGCCGAGCACTCGCGTATTCAAGACGAGGATGGAGGCGCGGCGCGTTTCTTCGAAGGTCCGCGCCGCTTCGGCCAGAGGAGCTTCGGTCGAGACACCATTGTTGAGGATGGCGATCTTGCGCGCGCCCTGGTCGACGAGATTCCCGAGCAGATCACGGACGAGGGCCGTGAAGGTTTCCGCGCGCAAGTGCTGGCTGCCGGGATAGGCGACGAAGGCCGGGTAGTAGCCGAAGCCGACGACCGGCGCCACGACGATCGGCAAGCGCAGCGCGACCCGCTTCGCGAGGGCGCTCACGACGCGCCAATCCGTATCGAGCGGCAGATGCAGCCCGTGCTCCTTGGCCGCGGCGCCGATCGGCACGAGCACGACCGCGCCGGCGGCGAAGCGCTCGGCCGCCTCCGCCCAGGTCAGGTCCGCCAGGAATACGCCGGCCATCCCGGCAAGCTTAATCGATGCGAAACCCTGCAGCAGCATCTTCAGGGACCGGTCCCAGCCTGCTAGGGTTGCAGCGCGCATCGAGAAGATCGTCGAAGCTCCGGCGCACCGGAGCATGCGGGGAACGGGGCAACACACCCGCAAGACGCATTGCCGACTGGGAGGGATGAAGATGATTCCCGCGCCCCGCTGCCCGCACAGGATTCCGTCCGCGCTCGCCGCCGTGGCCGCCGCGCTTGGCGCTCTCGTCGCCGCCCCGGCGCACGCGCAGGCGCCGCCGCCCACGGCCAACGTCGAGAACGTGATCGGCCAGATTCTCGTGCTCATCCGCGACGGCTCGAAGAAGCTCAGCGAGCGACTCGGCGAGATCTTCGCGGCGGCCTCGGAGATCGGGCCGCAGGCCGAGCGCGTGCTGGCGCTGATGACGGACCTCGACGGCTTGCCGAAGCTCTGGAAGGCGCTGCCGCTGATGGTCGCGATGTGGGCGGCAGCCGGCGCGATCGAATGGCTGCTGCGGCGGCGGATCCGCCCCGCCCAGCAGTGGGCTGCGGCGGCCGCGCAAACGCAGATTCCCCATCAATGGCTCCGCCGCGGCGGGGCGCTGGGCCTCGAGCTGCTCTGCCTTGCGGTCTTCTTCTTCGCCGCGATGGTGCTGTCCTTCGTGTTCTTCGAGCTCGGCGACCCGATGCGCGTGCTGCCGGTGGCGCTCGCGCTGATCCGCGTCGTCGTGCAGGCGTTCTGGGCGCTCGGCCGCTTCCTCGCCTCGCGGCGCGCCTGGGCCTACGCTACGGTTGGCGGCCTCGTCATCGGCAGCGCCGTCGCCGCGAGCATGCTGATGCTCTACGGCTTGAAGGCCGAGCTCGCGATCCTGTTCCAGCTCGTCTGCGGCACGCTCGCCGCCGCGGTCATCCTCTTCTTCGTGACGAAGCGCGCGCTCGCGCGCAGCGGCGGCGCCCGCGTCGTGATCCCGCTCGCCGTGGTCGTGCTGTGGCACAACTGGGCCTCCGACCTCGCGCTGGGCCGCGAGGCCGGAACCATGGCCGCCGGCGGCGCCATCCTCTGCCTCCTCGCCATTGCCTACGTCGCCGACTATGTGGCCGCGCTGCGCGCCGCCCTGCCGGCGGCCGAGGGCGAGCAGCGGATAGCGGAGCGCAGGGCGTTCGAGCGCCTGATCAACGGCATCGGCTCCTGCATCCGCGTCGCCCTGGCGTTCGTGGCCGTGCTGCTCGCGGTCGAATCGGGCCCGTTCGGCGTGAGCGGGTTCCTGAAGACCAAGAGCGGCGGCGCCGTGCTGGCCGCCGCCGTCAACGCCGCGATCGCGATCCTCATCGGCTACGTGATCTGGGCGCTGATCAAGTACTGGATCGACAAGCGCCTCGCCGTGAAGACCACCGATCCCGGCGCCAGCGGCGCCGCCAAGGAGGAAGGCGAAGGCGGCACCGCGCGCGTCGGCACCCGCGCCGAGACGCTCTTGCCGCTGTTCCGCGCCTTTGCCTTCGTGCTCATCGCCACCGTCATCGTGTTCTCCGTGCTGTCCTCGTTCGGCGTCGACATCGGCCCGCTGCTGGCCGGCGCCGGCATCGTCGGCATCGCCGTCGGCTTCGGCGCGCAATCGCTGGTGAAGGACATCTTCTCCGGCATCTTCTTCCTGATCGACGACGCGTTCCGCGTCGGCGAATACATCTCGTTCGGCAACCTGCGCGGCGAGGTCGAGGGCATCTCGATCCGCTCGCTGCGTCTGCGCCACCACCGCGGGCCGGTGCACACCGTGCCCTATGGCGAGATCAAGTCGATCACCAACTACAGCCGCGACTGGGTGATCATGAAGCTCCGGATCGGCGTCAAATACGGCACCGACATCGACAAGGTGCGGAAGCTCATCAAGAAGCTCGGCCAGGAGATGCTGACCGATCCCGACTACGGCCAGCTGCTGCTCGAGCCGCCGAAATCGCAGGGCATCCTCGAGTTCGGCGACTACGCGATCATCATCCGCGTCAAGTTCAAGACCAAGCCGCGCGAGGAATTCGTCATCCGCCGCGTCTTGAACGAGCGCCTCAAGAAGCTGTTCGAGGCGAACGGCATCGAGTTCGCGTTCCCGACCGTGACCGTGATGAGCATTCCTGGAACCGACGTCGAGATCGAAGCCGCCGCCGCGCGCGCTCTCATCGCGAAAAAACAGGCCGAGGCGGAGAAGGCAAAGGAGCCAGCGTGAATTTCAATCCGCGGCGAAGGCCGTGGTGCTTAGGCGGGAATGACGATGTCATGGATGGCGTGGCAGGGCACGGCCAGTCACTCTTCATGGAACCCGCGTGAGCGCGGGTCACGCGCCGTGTGAAACACACCGTGGATTTCGATCGTCTCCTCCATGACTGAGTAAACGACGATGTACGGAAGCCTTGGGATGACGAGCTCTCGCGTTCCTTCAGCTTCACCGACGCGTGCGGAGTATGGATACGCCTCCAGGCGAGCCGTGGCCGATATGATTCGCGCTAGCACGCGATCCGCTGCTGCTGGATTCGATCTTGCAATATAAGCGTGGATTTCAGACAGCTGGCGTGCGGCGCGCTCGGACCAAACGCGCCGTCTCACACGCCGTAACGCCGATAAAGGGCCTGGGTCTCTTCCTCGGTCAGGAACCGACGCTCAGCAAGGGAGGCTCGGACTTCATCTAACTGCTCGGGCGTCAAACCGGGCGCGCTGAGCTGTTCCACATAGTCAATAATCCATTCGGCCGCCGCGTCCTGCTCGCCAGGCGGCAATTCTCTGAGCTTCGCGATAGCCTTTTCTAACCGCTCGGACATGCCGCAAGGATATTCGCTTCACGATCTTGAGGCAACCGGTAGCGAAATCGCAGGGTGCTGGCCGGGTCAATTGCCGCGCTTCTTCGCGGCAAGATAATCGAGGATGTACGGGCGATCGTGGAGCATGACCCAACCTTCAAAAACCTGGTTGGACAAAGCTTCATCGGCCGGGAGCACACGGAATTCCGAGTAATAGACGTTGAGTGTTTGCCGACGATACGACACCGGTATCTTTGCGCGACCATGCCCACGCGCGTCTAAAACAAATCAACCCTTCTCGTCATACAACGCCCACCAAGCTGTGAAAGGTTCAATTGCCAGCTCCCGGCGCAGCGGTATCACGGCTGCAGATACATTTAAGCAGCTCGCAATTTTCGTCTGGCGCTGACGCTCGCTATCGAACGGTTTCATGCCGAATTCCCGCATTCGGGTCGCCTGGCGCTTCGCATCCTCCAGAGTAGGACAAGCGCGCACGAAATGAATCGGAAGTTCGAGATTTAACGCAATACGCGTCTGCGCGCTGATTGCATTGTTCAATATGGACACGCTGACAATCGTCAGGGCGAATGCAGCACGCGCGGGCCAACTAGTGCACTACATGTTCCGCCGATACTGCCCGCCCACCTCGAACAGCGCGGTCGTGATCTGGCCGAGCGAGCAGACGCGGACGGCGTCCATCAGCACCGCGAACACGTTCTCGTTCCTGCGCGCCGCGTCCTGGAGGCGCGCGAGCATCACGGGGGCCTTGGCGGCGTTGCGCTGCTGGAACTCGCGCAGGCGCCGGAGCTGGCTCTGCTTCTCGTCTTCGGTGCCGCGGATGAGCGTCAGCGTCGTCTTCTCCGGCGGCGGATGGGGATTGAGGAAGGTGTTGACGCCGACGAGCGGAAGCGTGCCGTCGTGCTTCTGCTGCTCGTAGTAGAGCGATTCCTCCTGGATCAGGCCGCGTTGATAGCCGAGCTCCATGGCACCGAGCACGCCACCGCGCTCCGAGATGCGCTCGAATTCCTTCAGCACCGCCTCCTCGACGAGGTCGGTCAGCTCCTCGACGATGAAGCTGCCCTGGTTGGGGTTCTCGTTCTTCGCGAGGCCCCACTCCTTGTTGATGATGAGCTGCACCGCGAGCGCGCGGCGCACCGACTCCTCGGTCGGCGTCGTGATCGCCTCGTCATAGGCGTTGGTGTGGAGGCTGTTGCAGTTGTCGTAGACGGCGATCAGGGCCTGGAGCGTCGTGCGGATGTCGTTGAAGTCGTATTCCTGGGCGTGCAGCGAGCGCCCCGAGGTCTGCACGTGGTATTTGAGCTTCTGCGCGCGCTCGCTGGCGCCGTATTTCTCGCGCATCGCGATCGCCCAGATGCGCCGCGCCACGCGTCCCAGCACCGAGTATTCGGGATCCATCCCGTTCGAGAAGAAGAACGAGAAGTTGGAGGCGAAATCGTCGACGTGCATGCCGCGCGCGAGGTAGGCCTCGGCGAAGGTGAAGCCGTTCGAGAGCGTGAGCGCCAGCTGCGTGATCGGGTTCGCCCCGGCTTCGGCGATGTGATAGCCGGAGATCGAAACCGAGTAGAAATTCCGGACGCGGTTGTGGACGAAGTATTACTGGATGTCGCCCATCACCTTGAGCGAGAACTCGGTCGAGAAGATGCAGGTGTTCTGGCCCTGATCTTCCTTCAAGATGTCCGCCTGCACCGTGCCGCGCACGTTCTCTAG
>SBBV01000095.1 GCA_005240015.1 Candidatus Odyssella thessalonicensis
AGCGCGCGCTCGACCAGGGCCGCTACGCCGCCCTTCACCCATGCGAGCGCAACAAGATCGAATCGCTGCTGCTGGTGGAGCTCTACCGGCGCATCCGCGCCGTGCTCGTCGCCAATCTCGGCGCGATGGCGCTGATGCTCGTCGTGCTGTGGCGCACGGCCGACCCGATCCTGCTCGGCGCCTGGGCTGGCGCCACGACGGTGGTGACGCTGCTGCGCATCGTGCTGGCGCGCGCGTTTCTGCAGCGGCCTCGCGAATCGGCGGCGGTCTCGCCCTGGGCGCTCGCCTTCGCTGCCGGCGCGGCGGTGAGCGGCGGACTCTGGGGCGCTACGGCCCTGCTCTTCGCCCATCTCGACCCGACCCCGTTCAAGCTCAGCGTTGCATTCACGATCATGGCGATGAGCGCGGTGGCGGTGGTGGGCTACGCGCACAACATGCGCTCGTTCTACGCCTTCGCGCTCCCGGCGCTGGTGCCCCACGGCCTCGCGCTCTCGTGGCCGGCGGAGGGTTTCGATCCTTGGATGGCAGCGCTGTTCGTGGTCTGGCTCGGCGCGATTTCCATCCTCGCGCGGTCCCTGCACGCCCAGGCCGGCATGGCAAAGGCGTTCCGGCTCGAAAACGAGCGGCTGATCGCGCGGCTCACCTCGGCGCGCGATCTGGCGCTCACGGCGAACCAGGCCAAGACCAACTTTCTCGCCAACATGAGCCACGAGCTGCGCACGCCGCTCAACGCCATCATCGGCTTCGCCGAGATGATGACGAAGGGCGTGCTGGGGCCGCTCGGCAACACGCGCTACGAACCCTACGCGCGCGACATTCTTGAAAGCGGCCGGCACCTCCTGCACCTCGTGGACGAAGTGCTCGATGTCTCGCGCCTCGAGGCCGGGCGCGTCGAGCTCAACGAGGAAACGGTCGACGTCGCCGAGCTCGTCGCGGCAACCGCGCGGCTCGTGGCGCCGCAGGCGGAGTCCGAGCGCATCACGTTCGTCGTCGACGCGGCGCCCGATCTGCCGCAGGTCCGCGGCGACCGCACCAAGTTGCGCCAGATCATCCTCAACCTCTGCTCCAACGCGTTGAAATACACGCCCGAGGGCGGCCGCATCCTGCTGCGCGCCGAGGCCGATCCCGAAGGACTCGCGATCATGGTCGCCGATACCGGCATCGGCATCGCCCCCTCCGACCTGCCGCGCGTCACGGTTCCCTACGCGCAGCTCGAGCACCGCGAGCACCTGAAGCGCGTGCGCGCGCACAAGGCCGATCGCGGGCGCACCAGCACCGGCCTCGGCCTGCCGCTGGTGAAGATGCTGGCCGAGCTGCATGGCGGGCGCTTCGCCATCGAGAGCACGCTCGGCAGCGGAACCACCGCGCGCGTGGTGCTGCCGCGCGAGCGCCTTGTGACGGCGACCAGCGCGGCCAGCGCGCAGTAGGCCCGCGCCGCGCGCCTTTACTCGATCGCCGCCGAGCGCCATCTTCGCCTGGGGCGAGGGCCATCCGGAGCAATGGCCATGGCGACAACCGTGAAAGACATGCTGGCGGCGGCGAACCAGGCGGTGCCGCGCCTGCCGCCCGATCAGGCGAAGGCGAAGCTGAAGGAGGACGTCGTCGTCGTCGACGTGCGCGACGGCGCCGAGGTCGCGAAAAGCGGCAAGATCAAGGGCGCGATCAACCTCTCGCGCGGCATGCTCGAATTTTATGCTGATCCCGAGAGCCCCTATCACAATCCGGCGCTGCAGCGGGACAAGACGCTGCTGCTCTACTGTGCCTCGGGCGGGCGCTCGGCGTTGAGCGGGAAGCTCTTGAAGGACATGGGCTACCGCTCGGTCTACAACATCGGCGGGTTCAAGGAGCTGGCCGAGGCGGGGCTCGAGACGGAGCCGGCTTAGCGCGCTTCGAACGAGTGGACTCGGCGCAGCCGCGCGCCCCTACGCGTGTCGCGCCTCAATCCGATCGGGCCGCACTCGGCGCGTCACTTGCGCCGGCTCACCTCGACCGCATCCGAGCCGAAATCGTGCGTCTCGCTGGTGTAGCCGCCGCCCTTCTTCACGTGGTCGAGGTAGGGCGTCACTTCCTTCCTGAACATGCCGACATTGTCGGCGACGATGATCGCGTTCTTCGCAAGCTTCGGCTCGGCGGCTTTCAGGTAGTCGAGGTACTCTTCTTTCGCCGCGTCGATGAACATGAAATCGAACGGGCCCTTGAGCGTCGGGATCACGGCCTTGCCCGACCCGACCACCACCTCGATGCGGTCGGCGACGCCGGCCTCGGCGAAGTTCCTGCGCGCCTTGGCGGCATTGTCGGCGCTGAGCTCGATGCAGGTGATGCGCGAGGCGGGCGGCAGCTCGGCGGCCATCAGGATCGCCGAATAGCCGATCAGCGTGCCGACTTCGAGGATGTGCCTGGGTTTCGCCTCGCGCACGACCTCGGCCAGGAGCTTGCCCTTGCGCGCGCCGAGGATGGGCAGGCCGCTCTGCTTCTTGGATAGGGCCTCGATCTTTTCGAGCACGGCCGCGGTCGACATGCTGATCTCCTCGCTTGGATGGCGAGGGGAAATGTGGGTCCTTGCGTTCGCCCGGGCAAGGCTTCGGCCCGCTCGGTCTCCGCTCGGGGCAATTACTTGACTCCGTCAAGCAAGTCCTTGACACTGGCATACACCGCTCCGGGGGCTGAGCCATGCCCGAGGCCAATTTCGATCAGCGCGTCGCCGCGGTCCGCCGCTTCAACCGCTTCTACACCCAGAAGATCGGCGTCGTGCGCGAGGGCTATCTCAACACGCCGATGTCGCTGGCCGAGGCGCGCGTTCTCTACGAACTCGGCAACCGCGAGCGGCCGTCGGCGAGCGAGCTCGCGCGCGATCTCGGCCTCGATCC
>SBBV01000242.1 GCA_005240015.1 Candidatus Odyssella thessalonicensis
AAGCCTCCTCACCCGCCCGCGGCGCGAAGCCCCGCGCGCCCGACCGCGAATCTCTAGTTGCGGGGCAAGCCGTGCAGCAATTCGGCCGAACGGCCTAGTTGCAGTCGGCCCGCGGCGCGGTTGTCGCGCGTTATCGCCTGCAACCGCCCTTGCGCAGCGCGCGGCTCTGAAGCCCGCGATTTAGTCGCGATGCCGCCGCGCGAAACGCGCTGGCGGCCAGGCTTTCGGTCTGCATAATGGCCTCCCGCCTCCTTCGCGGCCCCATCCTCCAACCATCTCGAAAAACAATGCGCACCAATCCCCTGAAGGCCCGCCTGCAGGCCGGCAAGAAGTGTCTCGGCGCCTGGCTCGCCGCCAACAACCCGATCACCGCCGAGCTGTTCGGCCAGGCCGGCTACGACTTCGTCATCGTCGACCACGAGCACGGGCCGGGCGATTTCCTGGGCGCCATGAGCCAGCTGCAGGCGCTGCGCTCGGGCGGCGGCTCGTTGGCCCCCTCGCCGGTGATCCGCATCCCGTGGCACGACGCGATCTACATCAAGCGCGCGCTCGACATCGGCATGGAGGGCGTCATGGTGCCCAATGTCGAGAGCGCGGAGATCGCCGATTCCATGGTGCGCGCCTGCCTCTATCCGCCCAAGGGCTATCGCGGACTCGCGTTCGGCGTCACGCGCCATTCCGCCTACGGGGCTGATGCCGCCGAAACCTGGGACAAGGCCAACCGGGAAATGTTCGTGATGCTGCAGATCGAGACGCCGAAGGGCATTGAGGCGATCCCGGCGATGGCCCAGGTGCCCGGCGTCGACGCGTTCCTGATCGGGCCCAACGATCTCGCCAGCAATTCGGGAGAGAATCCGCTGAAGCCCTCCGAAGCCTACAAGAAGCTGCTCGCCAAGGCCGAGAACGCGATCAAGGCCTCGGGCAAGAAGCTCGCCTCGATCCAGCACAGCGGCCTGAGCTTCCAGCAGCTGTTCGAGAACGGCTACGACATGATCTGCCACGCCTCCGACATCTCGATGCTGCGCATGATCTCGGCCAACGCCGTGGCCGAGCATCGCAAGAGCAACGGCTGACCCAGCAGGAGAAACGCCGTGGCCAAGAACCGCCAGTGGCTGCTCGCCGCACGCCCGCCCGGCGAATTCGACGAGAGCGCGTTCAAGCTCAACGAAGCGCCGGTGCCGGCGCCCAAGGACGGCGAGGTGCTGGTGCACAACATCTGGCTCTCGCTCGATCCCTACATGCGCGGGCGCATGCGCGACGTGAAGAGCTACGTGCCGCCGGTGCAGCTGGGCGCGGTGATGGAGGGCGGCACGGTCGGCGAGGTCATCGAGTCGAAGAACCCGGCGTTCAAGCCGGGCGACATCGTCGAGGAGCGCCTGGGCTGGCAGGAATACGGCATCAGCGCGGGCAAGGGCCTGCGCAAGATCGATCCGTCGCTGGCGCCGATCTCGACCGCGCTCGGCGTGCTCGGCATGCCGGGGCTCACCGCCTATTTCGGGCTGCTCGACGTCGGCGCGATGAAGGCCGGCGACACGGTCGTGGTCTCGGCCGCGTCGGGCGCGGTCGGCGCGCCGGTCGGCCAGATCGCGCGCATCAAGGGGGCGAAGCGCATCGTCGGCATCGCCGGCGGCAAGGCCAAGTGCGATTACTGCGTGAGCGAGCTCGGCTACGACGCCTGCATCGACTACCAGACCATGGGCCGCGATACCGGCAAGCTCATCGCCGCGCTGCGCGCCGCGTGCCCCGACGGCATCGACGTCTATTTCGACAATGTCGGGAGCTGGATATCGGATGCGGTCTATCCGCTGCTGCGCTTCAAGGCGCGCATCGCGATCTGCGGCATGATCGCCGAGTACAATCTCGAGAAGCCCGAAGTGGCGCCGCGCCTCACACGCCATCTGCTCGTCAACAGCGCGCGCATGGAAGGCTTCATCGTGCTGAACTTCCGCCAGCGCTACGGCGAGGCGCTCGAGGAGATGGCCGGCTGGGTGAAATCCGGCCAGCTCAAATACAAGGAAGACGTCGTCGACGGCCTCGAGAACGCGCCGCGCGCGCTGCTGCGCCTGTTCAAGGGCGAGAATTTCGGCAAGCAGCTCGTGCGCATCCGCCCCGATCCGACGCGGGTGTGACGAAGCGCCCGCGTCGCATCCGCCTCGTCATCCTGAGCGAAGCGAAGGATCTGGGACCGCGCGCCTCCAGGCGCGCCCTCGTTCCCGCCGCGGAGAAAGAGCGCGGCTGGAGCCGCGCGGTCCCAAGTCGCTTCGCTCAGGCTGACGGTGGCTGATTCAGATACGCAATCACCGCGTCCTTGATGCCGGTCATCGATTTGTACGCGACGAGGCGCGGATCGAGGCCGGCGACGGCGGCGGCGAGCGCACGGCGCTGCTCGGGAATCGCGGTGAACGCCGCGAGCTTGTGCTGGTGCACGCGGATGCCGAACAGCACGGCGCCGCTCTTGGGCAGGCGGCGCAAGGTCTGGCGCTCGACGCGATAGAAGACGCGCTCGCCCGCTTCGGCCGCCGCGATCGCGCCGTGCGGCAGCGCCACCGGCTGGAACAGCTGGGGATCGGTGGTGAGGCTCCAGTTCGTGCGCGAATAGATCGTGCCCGCCTTCAAGCCGGCGAGGAAGCGGTCGATCGTGGCGCCGATCCTTTCGTTCAAGCCCGGCACCGGGCCGTGGACGTCCAGCATCGGATGGCCGAGCTTTTCGGCAAGCCGCCAGCGCGAGGGAAAGCAGAGGCAGGCGCCGACCAGGATCAGCGTCCCGGCGGCGTCGGGCTGCAAGAGGCAGAGATCTTCCTGCACCAGCAGCGCCGCCGCTTCGAGCGGATGCCTCGTCGCCAGCGAAACGCGGCGCCGGTCGGGGCAGACCAGTGCGTCGCCGTCGCGCGCGAATTGCGCCGGCCGCGTCTCGCAGCACCAGCGCGCGACGGCCGCCACGAGCTCGCGTGCCGGCGCTTCGGCCGCGGGCCGGATCGCGAACACGTCGGCGCGGCGCGCGGCGAGGAGGCGCTCCTTCTCCGCCATCTGCGCCGGATACTCCGCGTCGAGCTCGAACCACGCGCTCTCGTCGATCGCCGCCACGCCCATGCGCAGCGGATCGTGGCCGGCGAGGAACGGGAAGTGCCGCGGCAGCGACGCCGCCTCCGCTGACGGCGTTCCGCTCAATTGAGCCGCGCCTTCAGGCGCTCGGCCAGCGCGTCGACCTGGCCGGCGAGGCGGCGCTCGCGATCGAGCCGCGTCACCGCGTCGAGGCATGTGCGCGCGCGGCGCAGCTGCCCGAGCTCGGCGTTGAGCACGGCGGCCTCGTACCAGACGCCGGGGCTGTCGGGCGCCACCAGCGCCATGCGCTCGACGGTGGCGAGGCCGCTCGCGATGTCGCCGGCCTTCAGGCAGCGCAGCTTGATGTTGTTCTGGAGCCGCAAGAGGATTTCGCGGTTCGCGGCCAGCACCAGATGCTCGGGCGCCAGCGCCGCGTCGGGTCCCTGCATGCGCTTCAGCAGTTGCTCGAGCTCGGCCGGGGCGCGCACGGCGCCGCGCGCGAACGGATCGACGACGAGCGCGTCCTCGCTGGCGCCCACCTGCACCAGGAAATGGCCCGGGAAGTTGACGCCGGCGGCCGGCCAACCGATGCCGCGCGCGATGTGCAGATAGAGGATCGAGAGCGCGATCGGCAGGCCCTTCTTGCGGTCGATGACACGCATCAGATCGGCATTGGCGAGATCGTCGTAGGTTTCGCTGTCGCCGCGATAGCCGCCGCGCTCGAACAGCACCGCATTCAGCGCCGCCACCTGCTCGGGCGCGGCCATGCCCGGCTCGGCCGCCGCCTCGGCGTCGGCGGCGAGCGCGTCGAGGTGCGCGGCGTAGGGCGCGGCGTCGACGCCCGGATGAACGAGCGCCGCCAGCGCCAGCGCCATCTGCGCCAGGTCGAGCGCGTCGTCCTGGCACCGCGACCGCTCGAGCAGCCAGGTTTCGATCGACGCGCGATCCTTCCAGCCGGTGACGTCCACGCCGCTCCTCCGGAGCTGCCTCACTTCAAGGGCCGCCACGCATCGGCGAGATGCCGCGGCCAACGGCCCCGCGCCAAGAATAGAGCATCGAAGCGCCGGTCGAGTTCCGCGTAGCCGGGCCGGCGCGCGCAGAATTGCTCGGCCGCGGCCGCGATGCGCCGCCATTGGCGCTCGCCGATCGCCTCCTCGAGCCCGTCGGCGCCCTGGCGCGCCTTGATCTCGAGCAGCACGAGCAGGCGCCCGCGCCGCAAGACGAGGTCGATCTCGCCGCCGGGCAGCCGGATATCGCGCGCCACGACGCGGAAGCCTTTCAAACGCATGTAGAGCGCCGCGAGCCACTCGGCGCGGCGGCCGAAGCGCTGCGCGCGCTGTTTCGCCTGTGTTATCATCGCTGGCGCTGTCCGCCGGCGAGCGCCAGCGCGCGGCGATAGACCTCTTTCTTCGGCCGGCCGCTGGCTTCGGCCACCGCGGCCGCCGCATCGCGCACCGACATCACGGCGAGCGCGCGCTCCAGCATCGCATCGATCTCGCCCGGCTTCGCCGCTTCGGCGTCGGCGGGCGGGCCGACGACGACGGCGATCTCGCCCCTGGGCGGCGCCGCGGCGCGATAGTGCGCGGCCAGGTCCGCGAGCGTGCCGCGGCGCACCTCCTCGAACAGCTTGGTGAGCTCGCGCGCCACGGCGGCGGGGCGCGGGCCCAGCACCGAAGCGAGATCGGCGA
>SBBV01000306.1 GCA_005240015.1 Candidatus Odyssella thessalonicensis
CCCCGCTCGTCGCCGGCGTCGCGCTGGCGGACCCGATCTCGGTTTCGACGCTGCCGCCGGGCGCCATCAACCACGCCCAGGCGCAGGTGATCGCCAAGGTGATGCAGGACAATTCGGACCTGCAGACGCGCGTGGTGAGTTTCAATTCGCCGGCGGCGATCCTTGGCGCGGTCGAAGCCGGCCAGGCCGACATGGCGCTCTCGAGCAGCGATGAGAGCACGGTCGCGTTCACCGGCACCGAGGACTATCAGGGCAAGGCGATGAAGAACCTTCGCGTCGCCTTCACCATCATGCCGTTCGCGGTCGGCCTCATCGTGCGGAAGGACGGTCCGATCAAGACCGTCGCCGACATGAAGGGCAAGCGCTTCGGCGTGGGCTGGCAGGGGTTCAAGCAGGGCATCCCGCTCGCCAACGCGATGCTCGCCACCGCCGGCTTGAGCCTGAAGGACGTCGACGGCGTGCCGGTCTCGACGCTGCTGCGCGCGGCCGACGACTTCAAGGCCGGCAAGACCGACGCGTTCCAGTTCGCCGTGGGCGGGCCGAAGGTGGCCGAGATCCATGCCGCGATCGGCGGCGTGCGCTTCCTCTCCTTCGATCACTCGCCCGAAGCCACCAAGCGCATGCAGGCGGTGCGCAAGGCCTATCGCCCGGTGCTCGTGAACCCGCTGCCGCACTATGCCGGCATCGAAGGCCCCACCTGGCTCATGGGCTATCACATCCTGATCATGACCAGCGCCAAGACCAAGGACGAAACCGTCTACAAGGCGGTGAAGGCGCTCTACGGCAAGAAAGCGGATCTGGTGAAGGGTCATCCTTCGTTCGGCGCCTTCAGCGACGCCGGCATGGCGACGCAGTTCGACGACCTCCAGTACCACCCCGGCGCAGTGAAGTTCTTCAAGGAAGCCGGCGTCTGGAAGGGCAACTGAGCTGACCGAAGCCGTCAATACCGCCCCCTCGGCGCCCCCCGGGGCGCTGAGGGTGGTGGAAACCGTGCTCGCCGCTTTGCTGGCGCTGGGGGCGCTCGCCTGGGCGCTCGACCTCTACCGCAAGATCGGCTTCGTGTTCCTGGCCGAGCAGCTGCTCGCCGCCTCGCTCGGCTTCGCGCTCGCGCTGGTCTTCCTCCGCTTTCCGGCCAAGCGCGGTAGCGCGCGCACGAGCCTGCCCTGGTACGACGCGGTCGCCGGCCTCGTCGGCCTCGCCGTGAGCTGGTACGTGGCGTTTCGCTTTCCCTACTTCTCCGAGAACCTCTACCTTGTGCCGCTCGACGGCATCGTCGTCTCGGTCATCCTCTACGTGCTCTGCGTCGAGGGGCTGCGGCGGACGGTCGGCAGCGCGCTCGTCGTCATCGTGCTGGTGTTTTCGACCTACGCGCTGGTCGGGCATTTCTTCTCGGGCGCGCTGCAGACCCGCGAGGTGACGCCGCAGCGGCTCATCATCTATCTGGGGCTCGACGCCAGCGCGCTGCTGGGCCTCGTGATGCTGGTCGGCATCACCGTGGTGATCCCGTTCATCCTGTTCGGCCAGCTCCTGCTCCACTCGGGCGGCTCGAACTTCTTCAACGACATCGCGCTCGCCACGATGGGGCGCTACCGCGGCGGCGCCGCCAAGATCTCGGTCGTCGCCTCCGGCATGTTCGGCTCGATCTCGGGCATCGTCGTCTCGAACATCCTCGCCACCGGCGTGGTCACGATCCCGCTGATGAAGAAGACCGGCTATCCGCCGCATCTCGCCGCCGCGGTGGAGGCCACCGCGTCGACCGGCGGCCAGCTCATGCCGCCGGTGATGGGCGTGGTCGCGTTCGTGATGGCGGATTTCCTGCAGATTCCCTACAGCGCGGTCGTGGTCGCCGCGCTGGTGCCGTCGCTCCTCTACTACATCGCCCTCTTCATCCAGGCCGATCTCGAGGCCGCGCGGCTCGGCATCCGCCGCGTCGAGGAAGCGCAAATCCCGCAGCTGCTGATGGTGCTCGCCACCGGCTGGATCTTCCTCTTGCCGTTTGCGGTACTGGTCTATGCGCTGTTCACGCTCAACAAGGAGGCGGAGGAGGCGGCGATGTATGCCGCCGGCACGGTGCTCGTGCTCGGCGTAGTGCTCGGCTATCGCGGGCGGCGCATGCCGGTGCAGCGGCTGTGGCAGTCGATCGTCGAGACCGGCAACGCCACGGTCGACATCGTCATGATCAGCGCCACGGCCGGGTTCATCATCGGCATCCTGCAGATCACCGGCCTCGGCTCGGCCGTGACGAACTTCCTCGTGAAGCTCGGTGGCACCAACCTCATCGCGCTGTTGGTGATCGCGGCGGTGCTCTGCATCGTGCTCGGCATGGGCATGCCGACGCTCGCGGTCTACGCGATGCTGGCGACGCTGGTGGCACCCTCGCTCGTCGACCTCGGCATCACGCCGCTCGCCGCGCACATGTTCATCCTCTATCTCGGCATGATGTCGTTCGTGACCCCGCCCGTTGCCATCGGAGCCTATTTCGCCGCCAGCATGGCGGGCGCCGAGCCGCTCAAGACCGGCTTCGCGGCGACGCGCTTCGGCTGGACCGCCTACATCGTGCCGTTCCTGTTCGTGTTCTCGCCGAGCCTGTTGCTGCAGTCGAAGTCCGTCCTCGACACCGCGATCGCGATCGTGACCGCGATCGGCGGCATCTGGCTCGTCTCGGCCGGCATGATCGGCTACATCGTCAGGCCTCTGACGCCGATCTTCCGTGCGGCGCTGCTGCTCGCCGGCCTCGCGCTGCTGGTTCCGCACGAGATCGCGCGCTGGGCGCTCTGGGCCAATATCGCGGCGGCGCCGCTCGCGGTGCTGCTCGTCGCCTTCGAGCTCGTGAGCGCGCGCCGGATGCGCGCCGTGATCCCGGCGCGCGCCACGTGAGGACGAGGCGGCCATGAAAGCGGAAAAGCTCTTCGACGTGCGCGGCAACGTCGCCTATGTCACGGGCGCTGCGAGCGGGCTCGGGCGCGCCTTCGCCGAGGTGATGGCTGACAACGGCGCGCATGTCGTGATGACCGACATCGACGGCGCCAAGCTCGCCGGCGTCGCCGATGAACTGAAGCAGCGGGGTTGCGCGGTGAGCGCGGAAACCCTCGACGTGGCCGATCTCGACGCGCTCCGGAAATCCATCCTCGGCACCGCGCAGCGCCACGGCCGGCTCGACGCGGTGTTCGCCAATGCCGGGATCTCGGCCGGTCCGGGCCCCGCCGTCC
>SBBV01000606.1 GCA_005240015.1 Candidatus Odyssella thessalonicensis
ACCGTCCCGAGTTCGGCAGCACCGGCGAGGACGAGGCCGGCGCGCTCGCGGCGCTCGCCGCGCGCTCGATCCCGACCGTGGTGCTGGTTTCAGCCGAAGGCGCCCGCAGTGCGGCGCCCGGCATGGCCCTCGTTCCAAAACCGATCGAGCCATTTAAGCTTCGCGATCTTTTGCGCACTATGGTTACAGTCACTCCGTGAACCGCCTTTGCCCGCGGGCGGAGAAAGGTCGCCTTGCCGGCCGATCTCGAACTGCTCAAGCTTTTGGCCGATGCGATGCCGGGCCTGGTGTCGTACATCGGCACCGATTGCCGCTATCGCTACATGAACCGCGCCTATTTCGACTGGTTCGGCCTCGAGCCCGAAGCCAATGTGGGCAAGGCGATCACCGAAGTGACCGGCCCCGCGGCCTTTGCACTCTTCGAGCCGCACCTGCGCCGCGGCTTCGCCGGCGAACGCCTCGTCTACGAGGCGACGGTCCCGTTCGCGCGCGGCGGGACACGCATCGTGCGCGGCCATCTCGTGCCCGACCGCGGCGCCGACGGTGAGGTGCACGGCGTGTTCTCGTTCACCACCGACGTGACCAAGCAGCGCGAGACCGAAGACGCGCTGCGCCGCGCCCATCGCGAGGCGGTCGAGGCCACGCGCGCGAAATCGCAATTCCTCGCCGCCGCGAGCCACGATCTGCGCCAGCCCCTGCACGCGATGGCCCTGTTCATCACCGCGCTCGCGCGGCGCGTCAAGGACCCCGAAGGCGTCGAGATCGTCGAGGGCCTGCGCGTGGCCGTCGATTCGATGCGCGGCATGTTCGCGGCCCTCGTCGACATCTCGAAGCTCGACGCGGGTGCCATGACGCCGGCGCCCAGGGATTTCCCGATCGCCGACGTGCTCGCCACGCTGCGCGGCGACTTCGCCGGCCAGGCCAAGGGCAAGGACATCCGCTTCGAGGTGGTCGATTGCGCCGCCTGGGTGCGCACCGATCCCGCGCTGCTCGAGACCATGCTGCGCAACCTGGTGCACAACGCGGTGAAATTCACCGCGCGCGGCAGGGTGCTGGTCGGCTGCCGCCGGCGCGGGCGCACGCTGCGCATCGACGTGATCGACACCGCCGGCGGCATCGCCGCCGATCAGCTCGACAAGATCTTCGACGAGTTCCGACGCCTCCAGCCCGGGCGCAAGACCGGCACCGAGGGCCTCGGACTCGGCCTCGCCATCGTACGCCGGCTCTCGGGCCTGCTTGATCTGCCGGTGGCGGTGCGGTCCGAGGTGGGGCGCGGCACGCGCTTTTCGGTCGAGGTGCCGATCGCCGAGACGGCCGCGCCCAAGCGGCCCCAGGCGGCGGAGCCCGAAGCGGCGTTGCCGCCGGGCGCCAAGATCCTCGCCGTCGACGACGACGAGATGGTGCGCGAGGCGGTGGCGCGGATTCTCGCCGATTGGGGCTGCCAGGTGGAGACCGCCGGCTCGCCCGCCGAGGCGTTGGCGCGGATCGATCTCGACGGCTTCCACCCCGACCTGCTGCTGATCGACTACAATCTCGGCACGCCGATGGATGGGCTGCAGCTCGTCGACATCATCGGCCAGCATTTGCCGAAGCGGCCGCCCGCCATCCTCATCACCGGCGCCACCGACGCCGCCGCGATGCTGCGCTTCGAATCCTCGGGCCACGCCTGGCTGTCGAAGCCGGTCGATTCCGCGCAGCTCCGCCGCACGGTGTCCTACCTGCTCGAGAAGACGCGCAACTGAGCCAGTGGACCAAGTCGAACTTCGGGTCCGCTGCCGAATGATTCACCACGAAGACACGAAGACCACGAAGGAAAGATTTCCGCGCCTGCGGCGCATGACCGTCACCTTCGTGGCCTTCGTGTCTTCGTGGCAACCTTCCCCGGCCTCGCGCGTCAGGTTCGGTCCACTAGATATTGAATCGCGCCGCGAGCACGGCGGCTTCGGTGCGGTTGCGGGCTTTCAGGAAGCGCAGCACGGCCGCCAGGTGGATCTTCACCGTGCCCTCGGCGAGATCGAGCTCGCGGGCGATCTCCTTGTTCGACTTGCCCTTGGCCAGGAGGCGGAGCACGTCTTTCTGGCGCGGCGTCAGCCCCTCGAACGCGATCGGGGGCTCGGTCATCGGCGGCGCTTCGGGAACCGCCGCCGAGGCGAGCTGCGGCGGCACATAGACCTGTCCGCGCCGCACGCGCTCGATCGCCGACAGCAGATCGGCGTCGGGCGAGCTCTTCACGACGTAGCCGTGCACGCCGGCGCCGAGCGCGCCCAACACGTCGTTGCGCGCATCCGAGCCCGAGAGCACGAGGATCGCGGTCTCGGGATAGGCCTCGCGCACGGCGCGCAGGCTTTCGACTCCGGCCATGCCGGGCATGCGGAGATCGAGGATGGCGAGATCGACGGGCGCCGAATTCGAGAGGCCTTCGAGGGCGGCGTCGAGGCTGTCGACGTCGCGCACGTCGGCCTTGGGGTAGGAGTCGGACAGCAGGAGCCGCAGGCCCTTGCGGAACAGCGCGTGGTCGTCGGCGATGAGTATGCGCTTCAGAGGACGCATCGGTTGAACCCGCTCTGGCGTCTCCCTAGCGCCCGCCTCCCCCAGCGGCGGGCTGCCCCATATGATCATGGTCACGGAACGCGGCATCGGCAAGACGTTAACCATTCTTTTCCGCGGGGAGCTCTTCCTCGATTCCGACATGGCCCATTAGCGGCGCCGCCGGTTTCAGCGTGGTGACCAAGCGCGCACGCCGGCTTTGCGCCGAACACCGCTAGATTTGCCGCGGGTGGAGCTCGATGCGGCCCGTCAACGGGCGGCAACAGGCTGGGTCTGGCATAGAATCGCGAATCCCCGCGAGGATGGACAGACACCCCCGGCGCCTTGTATGGATGCCCCCTCGCGCGCTCCTGCCAAGGATTTGAGCCCTCGTGACGCGCTCGGCGACTGCTGCTCTTCGATGGTGACGCGGCGGCCCTAAGGCCCCCGCGCGCACGCGCCAATTCTCCTTCGACAGCGCCAATTCTGCCGAACGCACGCCGCCGGCGTGCTGCGGCCCATGCAGCAACATCATGTCGACCGAAATTTTCCGCACCGCTTCCGGACTCCGCATCCGCCGCCGCACCGCGCGGCTCGACTACGCCGCCGGCCTGGGCTTTCTCGCCGAGCAGCTCGATGCGCGCCGCGGCGCCTATTTCTCTTCCGGTGTCGAGGACCCCGACCGCTATTCGCGCTGGGAGTTCGGCTTCGTCGATCCGCCACTCGAGATCGTGGGCCGCGGGCGCGCGCTCGCCCTCAACGCGCTCAACCGGCGCGGCGAGATCCTGCTGGCGCTGGTGGCGCCGGGCCTCGCGGGCGAGGGGATCACGATCCGCGCGCGCGCCGGGGCGCGCATCGACGTCGCCGTCGCGCGCCCGAAGGGCCGCTTCCCCGAGGAGGAGCGCAGCCGTCAGCCCTCGGCATTCACGGTGCTCCGCCGCATCGCGGCGGCCTTCCGTGGCATCGATGATCGTTTCCTGGGCCTCTACGGCGCGTTCGGCTACGACCTCATCTTCCAGTTCGAGGATCTGCCGCAGCGCCTGGCCCGGCCCGCGGAGGCGGTCGATCTCCACCTCTATCTGCCCGATCGTCTCTATGTGCTCGACCGCCGGCTCGAGACCGCCCATCGCCACGACTACGATTTCGCGCGCGGCGGGCTCGGCACGGCCGGGCTGCCGCGCAAAGGCGCTGCCGCTGCGCCGGCCGCGGCGGACGTGGCGGCGAGCCCCGCGATCGCCGCCGATGTCGGCGCAGCGGACTACGCGGCCGCGGTCGAGACGGTGCGAGGGTACCTCGCGGCCGGCGATGCATTCGAGGTCGTGCTGAGCCGCACGTTCTCGGCGCCCTGCCGCGCGCTGCCCTCGCGCCTGTTCGCCGCGCTGCGCCAGGTGAGCCCTTCGCCCTACGAATTCCTGATCCGCCTCGGCGCCGGCGAGACGCTGCTGGGCGCCTCGCCCGAGATGTTCGTGCGCGTCGACGGCGACGGCCGGAACGGCCGCCGCGTCGAGACCTGCCCGATCTCGGGCACGATCCGCCGCGCCGGCGAGCCGATGGAGGACGCGGCGCGTATCCGCGAGCTCTTGAACTCGGCCAAGGACGAGGCCGAGCTCACCATGTGCACCGACGTCGACCGCAACGACAAGGCGCGAATCTGCGAGCCCGGCTCGGTGCGCCTGCTCGCGCGCCGCCTCATCGAGCGCTATGCCGGGCTCTTCCACACGGTCGATCACGTCGAAGGGCGGCTCCGTCCCGGCTTCGACGGTTTCGACGCGTTTCTCTCGCACATGTGGGCGGTGACCCTGACCGGCGCGCCGAAGCGCAAGGCGGTCGAGATCATCGAGGCGCTCGAGACGGCGCCGCGGCGCTGGTATGGCGGCGCGGTCGGCGGCTTCCTGTTCGACGGCGGCGTCAACACCGGCATCACGATCCGCACGATCCACCTCGAGGGCGGGGTCGCGCGCTACCGCGCCGGCGCCAGCATCGTCTACGACAGCAACGGCGCCGAGGAGGCGGCGGAAACCGAAACGAAAGCGACCGCGTTCCGCCGCGTGCTGGCGGCGGTGGCGCCGACGCCCGCACCGCTGCGCGCCGACTCGGCGCGATCGGTGCCGGTCGCCGCGGCACCGGGCGCCGGGCGGCGCGTGCTCATGATCGACAACGAGGACTCGTTCGTCCACACGCTCGCCGACTATTTCCGCCAGACCGGCGCCGAGGTGACGACGCATCGCTGGGGCTTGCCGCTCGGCGATCTGCTCGCGGCGCGCCCCGATCTCGTCGTCCATTCGCCGGGGCCGGGCCGGCCCGCCGATTTCGCCGTTCCGGCGCTGGTGCGATCGCTCGCGGCCGAGGGCGTGCCG
>SBBV01000496.1 GCA_005240015.1 Candidatus Odyssella thessalonicensis
GCTCAACAGCGTGCGCGTGGCGCCGAGGCGCGGCAGCACGCCGATGAGGATCAGCGACAAGAGCGCGGCGGTGAAGAGTTCCACGCCGTCGGCGAAAAACGGGCGCGAAATGTGATCCTTGAACAGGATGTTCTCGATGAGCTGGGCATGCACCTCGACGCCGGGCATGTGGCCGGTGAGCGGCGTCGCGCGGATATCGAGCAGGCCGACCGCCGAGGTGCCGACCAGCACGAGGCGCCCCTCGAGCTTGTCGCGCGCGACGCTGCCGTCGAGGACCTCGCGCGCCGAGACGTAGCGCTTGGGATCGCTGTGCGAGAAGCGCACCCAGAGCCGGCCGCGCCGGTCCGTCGGCAGGATGACGCTCGGTGTATCGGGCGACGAGAAGACGACATTCTCGACGCCGTCCGGCCCGGCGCGCACCACGAGCGTGCTGCCGGTGGCGATGCGGATGAGCTCGACGGCGAGCGCAGTGTAAATCGCGTCGCCGACCCGATAGATCACGGGCACGCGCCGAATGACACCGTCGAATTCAGGATTGGGCGTGATCATGCCGGCGCCCTTGGCCGCGTTCTGCAGCACCCCGATATTCGCCAAGAGCGCGTGCGAGCCGATGAGATGCGCGCGCACGTCGATGCCGGCGGGCGCACGCACCGCGACCGGCGGCGGTTTCACCTTGCCGCGCTCTCCGCCCACAGCGCCGCGAAACAGCGCGATGCCGAGGACCGCGTTCACCTTCGACAGGGCGGCGGCGAAGCGATCGTCGTTGCCGGGCAGCGCTTGCAGTGTGCCGCGCACCTCGGTCGGCAGCTCGGGCATGCTTTCGGCATAGCGCTTTGGCGAATGCCGGTCGGGCTCGGCGAAGACGATGTCGAATCCGATCGCCACCACGCCATATTCGGCGAGCTTCTCGGTCATGCGCGCGAGCAGCGTGCGCGGCCAGGGCCATTGTCCGTGCACGGCAAGGCTGTCTTCATCGATGTCGACAATGACCACCGGGCGAACGGTCACGCGCGACGGACGGAGGTTCTGATAGAGATCGAAGCCCTTGACGCGCGCGAACTGGACCGGCGTCGGGTCCCAGGCGCGCAAGCCGCAGAGCAGCACGAGCAACAGCGTTGCACCCAGCCGGCCGACGAGCGCGTGGCGGAGGTAGCGCAGGATTCGGGCGCTGCGCATCAACCCCGCCTATGAAGCGGGCTCGGAATTGGAATTAACCACGCTGCCATTTCCCGCCCCTTGGCGCGCTCTACTCACGTCTTCGCATCTTTAACTATTTAACATGAGCGGCTGCACCGCCGAAATTTTCTTTACTCCAGTATTAACCACGTCTCTGCATTGACAGGGTTAAGAGAAGGTGCAAGCTCCCCGCACGCGTTAAAGTTTAGGTAACGGGGACGGCGCCCCGGCACCTGTCGCGCCGCTGACGTGGGGAAAACAGCGTGATCACCTGGCGGATCGTCGGCACGTCCCTGACGCCGGAAACAGGGGGCGTACCCACCTACACGGTCAGCTATTCGGGCGATCCCATCGTCGCCCCGGTTACGATTCAGCTGGACCCCATCTTCCCCGGCGGCCGCGGCGGGGCCAATCCCGAGGGCTCGGGCGGCGCCAATCCTTCCGACTATGTCGGCACCTTCGCGGCATCGGTTGATCTCGCGATCGCCGCGCTTCCGCCCGGATCGGGCATCACCTTCAACCCCACCACGTTCGAACTCACGTTCTCGCCGGGCGGCGCCACCAGCCTCACGTTCACATTGCCGATCGCGCCGGATACCGAGCCCGAGCCCGCCGAGAACAATCTCGTCCGCATCCAGAACCCGAGCGAAGGCACGATCGAGAGCGGCTTTGACGGCGCGCTCACGGCGATCGTCGACGACGACGGCATCGCCGGCCAGCGGCTCTGGTCGATCACCGGCGACTATGCGGCGCTCGAGGGCCAGGCGCCGCGCTTCACCGTGACGCTCGCGGGCGATGCGCTTGCGACCGGCGCCACGGCTTCAGTGCAGCTGCTGCCGCAGTTCCAATCTGGGCTGAACCTCGCCGACGCCACCGATTTTGCCCAGGCCTTCGCGGCCGACGTCCAGGCTGCGATCGCGGCGTTGCCGCCGGGCAGCGGCGTCTCCTACGACAGCGGCACCGGCCGCCTCACCTTCACCGGCGGCGGCCTCACGAGCTTCGAGTTCACGCTGCCGACGCTCGCCGACGGTACCTTCGAGGGCGACGAGATCTATCTCGTCAACCTCGGCGCTCCCTCGGCCGGCACCGCGCTCGCGAACAGCGCCGAATCCGTCTTCTCGATCATCGTCGACCGCGATGCGGTTTCCGAGGGCGTGGAGTGGCTCATCGCCGGCACGCAACTCGTCGCGGAAGGGGGCGTTCCCTCCTACACCGTGAAGTGGAAGGGCGAGATCAGCGGCTTCGTATCGATCGAGCTGGGACTCCAACTGCCCGGCGGCACTTCCGGCGCAACGGCCGCCGATTTCAGCGCGGCGTTCGACGCCGACGTGGCCGCCGCGATCGCAGCGCTGCCCCCGGCGACCGGCATCACCTACGATCCGGCGACGAACCGCCTCACCTTCCCGGCCTCGGCGCAGGACTTCACCTTCACGCTGCCGACGCTCGACGATCTCATCTCGGAGAGCCTCGAAGGCTACGCCGTCACGCTTTCGAATCCGAGCGAAGGCCGCATCATCGAGACGCTCGGCGGCATCGTCACCCGCATCGCCGACAATGAAGGCCTGCCCGACGTCCTCATCGGCGACGGCTTCGCAAGCGAAGGTCAGCCCCTGATCTTCGACATGGGCTTGTCCAATCCGAGCTCCGAGCCGATCACGCTCGAGCTCGCCGCCACGAGCGGGACGGCCCTCGGCGGCGTGGATTTCGAGACCGCGAACTTCGAATATTCGACCGATGGCGGCTTGACCTGGGTCCCAGGGGGCGGCGCCAGCGGGCGCGAGGTGACCTTCCCGGCCGGCGTGACGGGCCTCGTCGTGCGCATCGACACGATCGATGATCCCATCACCGAAGATGCCGAGAGCATGACGCTCTCGGTCTCGGCCGTCGTCTCGGGCACGATCGGAAACGTCACGCGCACCGGCACCGGCACGATTTTCGACAACGACGCGCCGCCGACCGTCACCATCGGTGACGCGCAGGCGACGGAAGGGCAGCCGCTGGTGTTCGACGTCACCTTGTCGAACCCGAGCGCCAGCCCGATCATCCTGCGATTGGCGACGGCGAACGGCACCGCCACCGGCAATTCCGATTTCGAGACGTCGGGCTTCGAGGTTTCGACCGACGGCGGCGTCACCTGGACGCCGGCCGGCGGAGGCACAGACGTTACGTTCTCCCCCGGCGCCACCGCGCTCAAGGTGCGCATCGATACGACCGACGACGCGATCGCCGAAGGCACCGAGATGATGGGCCTCAGGGTGGCACAGGTCATCGTCGGCACGGTCGGCGATGCGACGGACACCGGCAGCGGCACGATTCTCGACAGCGATGCGCCGCCGAGCGTTACCATCGGCAACGCGCAGGCGAGCGAAGGCCAGCCGCTCGTGTTCGACATCACGCTGTCGAATCCGAGCGCTGGCAACATCACGCTCCAATTGGCGGCGACGAACGGCACGGCCACTGGCGGCTTGGATTTCGAGACATCAAGTTTCGAGGTGTCCACCGACGGCGGCATCACCTGGGCGCCGGCCGGCGGACTCGACGGACGCGAGGTGACGTTCGCGGCCGGCGCGACCGCGCTCAAGGTGCGCCTCGAGACGAGCGACGACACGCTCACCGAAGGCAGCGAGACGATGAGCCTCGCGGTTTCGAGCGTCGTCGCCGGAACGATCGGGGCGGCGAGCCCGGGCACCGGCACGATCCTCGACAATGATGCCGCGCCGAACGTCACGATCGGCAACGCCCAGGCGACCGAAGGCCAGCCGCTGGTCTTCGACGTGGCCTTGTCGAATGGAAGCGCCAGCCCGATCACGCTCGAACTGGCGGCCGCGGACGGAACCGCGCTGGGCGGATCGGATTTCGAGACTGCAAGCTTCGAGGTTTCGAGCGACGGCGGAGCCACCTGGTCGGCGGCGGGCGGGTCGGACGGCCGCCAAGTGACGTTCGCGATGGGCGAAACCGCGCTCAAGGTGCGCGTCGATACGACCGACGATGCGTTCACTGAAAGCAGCGAGACGATGGCCCTCGCCGTCTCGAGCGTCGTCTCGGGCGCCGTCGGCACCACCAGTCCCGGCACCGGCACGATCCTCGACAACGATGAGGGCGTGTGCCGCCTCCTGATCAACGAGGTCGGCCTCGGCGTTGCGACTGCGCCTTCGGGCGAGAAGTGCCTCTCCTATGTCGAGATCCACAACGCCGGCGGCGGCGCCTGCAGCGCCAGCGAGCTCGCCTGCTACCGCCTCGAGATCCAAGGTCCGTGCGGCGACAAGTCGGTCGTCAAATTCGGCTCGTTCCATCCCGCGGTGACGGTGCCGGCGGGAGCCTTCCTCGTCATCTATGAGAACGGCGAGTACAAGACCGTCGGTGCCGACGGCACGCTGATCACGACCGGCACCTGGGACGGCGATTGCGACGGCTGGGAGCTCGGCTCGTCGGTTGCCGAGGCGATCGGCGTCAATCTCTTGATAAAGGGCGGCGATTCGGTCGACGCGTTCTTCGCCAACGGCATGGATCGCTGCGATTTTCGCGGCCATCCGGTGTTCGAGGGCGTCGACGCGCCGCAGGGCATGGCCAAGCTCGCGCACCTCGCGGGCGTCGATCGCGCGCTGTTCAAGAACGGCGACTTCAACGGATGGCTCGGCGATGCCGAGGCGGTGCGCGACGCGCTCGGCTTCGGCCGCAAGCTCGAACGCTGGAGCGGAGACGCCGAGGCGCTCAAGGTCTACGCCCGCGTCTTTGGGAATGCCGACGGCGCGCCGATCGATACGGATACAGCCGCCGATTGGACGACGTCGGGCTTGCCGACCGACGGCCGCTACAACAGCCGGTCCGGCGACGCGAATCCGGGCGATGCCGCCGACGACCTCGACCCGCGGCAGAACGCCGGCAGCAATCCGGCGAATGCCGGCCAGACCGTGCTGCTCGCCGCGATCGCCGGCGCCAGCGTCGAGGGCGGGCGTGGCCCCGATTTCCTCTACGGCGACGATCGCGACAATGTCATGTCCGCCGGCGACCACAACGACCTCGCCGTGGGCGGGCGCGGCAACGACCACCTGCGCGGCGGCGCGGGCGCCGATGTTCTGATCGACATCGCCGGCCGCGACGTTCTCGCCGGCGATTCGGGCGACGACATCCTGATCGCGGCGCGGCGCGGCGGGCATTGGCGCGGCGGTGCCGAGCCCGGCGCGGATGTGCTGATCGGCGACTCGGTCGCGACCGCGGGGGACACCAGCCTCGCCTCCGGCCGCGATGTCATCCTCGCCGGCGATCTCGACGATCTCATCTTCGGCGATACGCTTCTGCTTGATGCCGCGAGCCGTGCCGCGTTCGATGCGGGCCTCGCCGCGGATCAGGCGGCATTGTTGATCTCGGCCAATCTCGCCGCTGGCGGCGATCCGGCGCTGCATACGAACGGCGCCGGCGACTGGATCGAGGCGGGCGGCGGGAACGACTTCGTGTTCGGCCAGGGCGGCGACGACCGCATCCGAGCCGGCGCCGGCGACGATATCGTCGACGGCGGCGCCGGCGAAGACGATATCCGCGGCCAGGATGGGAACGACGTGCTCATCGGCGGCCCCGGCGCCGACGCGCTGCACGGCGGCGCCGGCGCCGACGTACTGTTTGCCGACCCGCGCGAGGACATCGTGCTCGGCGGCGGCGGCAAGGACACGCTCGCGCTGACGATGGGCGGCACGCTCGACCTTGCCGGCCTCGCGGGCACTTCGATCCAGAGCATCGAGCAGATCGACATGCGCGGCGGCGGCGATCTCAATCTTACGCTGAGCGTCGACGACGTGCTCGCGATGTCGGGCTCAGGCCGGCTCACCGTTCTGGGCGACGGCGGCGACGTTCTCTCCATCGATGCCGCCGGCCACAGCGTCGAGACTCACACGAGCGGCGGTTTCGTCGTGCACGTGATCGACGACGGCGCGGCCGTGCTCCGTCTCGACCCCAATCTCAACGTCGTCGGAATCTGAAGCGCACGCGCCGCGTCAGCGGCCGCCGTGATGCTGCTGCCTGAGACCGCGGAAGTTCGGCGTCACCAGCGGCGACGGTGGCGGGCCCGCGCCCGGCGTCGATTGGACGAGACTGCCCACGCTCGGCCGGCTCGGATCCACTTCCGAGCAGTTGCCCGCGCCGCAACCTACCGACGAGAGCCGCTGCGGCCGACTGTAGCGCACGCCATCGCTGGTGATGAACGTGCCGGGCTGGGTCAGCGTCAGGCAGCTCGCCGGCGAAGCGCAGTAGGTTGCGGCGCCGCTGTGCAGGATCAGCGTCAGCAGGTTGTTCCGCAGACTGAACTCGACGATCGTGCCGCGGATGCCGATCGTGCCCTTGGGCGTCGTGATCGTGTACTTCTCCGACGGCGACGAGCCGGACACGAAGCGGAACGCGCCGCTCACCGCACGCAGCGAAACCTCGCCGGTGCGGCGCTGCGGATCGAACACCGCCTTGTCGAGAATCACGCGCGATTCGGGGCCGATGGTGAGCACCGTCTGGTCCAGGAACAGCATCTGGGCCTGGCTCTCGCGCCCGGTCGTGATCGCCTCGTTCTGGAAGATGCCGTCGCCGATCTTGAGCTGGCGGCGCTGCGCGCCGAGCGCGCCGTTGACCTCGTTCTTGCTCACCGCGGTCGTGCCGATACGCGGCGCTTCGGCCACCGCCGGAACGGCGGCGAGCGACGCGCCGAGCGCCAGGGCGAGGCTCAGGGCTCGGGTCAGTTTCGCCAAAGGAATCTTACCCCTGCCACGTGGTTGCTGAAGACTTGCGGGCCATCGTTCGAAAAGCGGTGCTCGTAAGCGTAGGCGAAGATGACGCCGAATCTTTCGTCTATTAGTCCGGTGAATATAGCCTGGGCCCCCGGGGAAACTAGGTGGTCGCGCCGGTTTTTTCCGCCGTCGGAAACCGGTTCGTAGAAGTGGCGGTATTCGTAGGCGGCGTTCACGCCTACGGTTAAGCTACTGGTAATGGGCATGAAATAGTCGCCTCGGATACCCACCTGATGGGCTCGTGCGGGGAACGGCTCGGTGCGCTGGTCCAGCCCCGGGGTGCCCGAGCCGGTGACGCCGTTGTAGCGCCAATACGGCGTGAGCCAGGCCACCGTGCCCGGGTAGCCCACATTCGGGAACAGGAGGCGCGGCGCGATCTCGACGAAAACGGCGTCGCGGGTCGAGATGTGGTTGCTGATGTCGTTGTAGCCGGCGCGTGCGCTGACGCTGTGGAGCGGCAGCGCC
>SBBV01000519.1 GCA_005240015.1 Candidatus Odyssella thessalonicensis
CGAGAACGCGGAGCGCGTCACGGGATGCGCCGAAGCGCTGGGCCTGACCGTCGTGGACCAGTTCGGGCCGCTGCGCGCGCTCGAGAGCGCCACGCCCAACGCGATGGCGGAATACTACTTCGCGCATGACGGCGCGCTGCTCGGCCACATGACGGCCAAAGGCAATCAGCACGCCGCCGATCTCCTGGCCGAGGCGCTCCGCCCGTAGGGGCGCGCTGCGGCCCGAACTGGTCCACGACGGTCAGGCCCAGCGCTTCGGCGCATCCCGTGACGCGCTCCGCGTTCTCGGTCGGCGCATCGTCCTCGACGATCTGCGGCGCGTGATACTGCATGAGCAGGATGACGCGGATGCCCTCGCGGTCGGTCCGCGCCTTGAGCCGCGCGAGCAGCGCGCAGGTCACGGCGACGGGATCGTTGTTGGCCTTGCGATACTCGTCGCGCGTGCCGGCGCGGTACCAGTAGTTGGGATTGAGCCGCGCGAAGAGATAATCCGCCGCCGCCGAATAGCCGAGCACGTCGCGCAAGCCGAGCAGCGCGCCCGAGAACGCGCCCGCCGCCCGCACCTGTTCCATCGGCGGCGGTGGATGATATTTGAGCGACCCGTGCTCGAGCGTGAAATAGGGCTTGGGCGCGCCGAACACCGAATGGCCGGCGCGGAAGATGTCTTCCTCGAGGAAACCGACGATGAGCGTCTTCGGCTTCACGATCGGCAGCAGCTGCTCGGCGCGCAGGACGATCTGGTCCGTGCCGTAGGCGCCGACGCCGGCGTTGACCACCGGCACGCCGAGCTTCTTTTCCAGCAGCGCCGGCCAGCTCTCGTGGTCCTTCACCTCCCAGCCCTCGGTGAAGGAATCGCCGACCGCGAGAATCGCGCCGGTGCGGATCGTCGTCTCGGTGAAGTTGCGGCGGATGCCGTGCTCGAGCGTCGTGTAGCCGTCGTTGTGATAGCTCGACGGCCGCGACACCCAGCCCAGCACCGGATCGGGAACGGCCTTGAACTCGCCGAGCCGGTCCGTCGCCACCCGCTCCTTGCGCCAATTGGCGAATTTCAACAGCGGGCGTCCGGCGACGGCGCGGAACCCGATCTCGACCGCAAGCAGCGCGATCAGCAGCGAGACGACGAACAGCACGAAGTTCGCCCGTGCCGAGCCGCGCGCGGGCGCCGGCGCGGCGGCTGCGTTATGGGCAGCAGACTGTGTCGGAGCAGGGCCTGACATGATCCGTTCGGAACGTGCTCCGCTCTCATAGCAAAGGCGACCGCCGCGCCCTACTAAGCATAAATACTAGGTGCCCGGCGCTGCCTATTCGCGCAGCGCCTGCGCCAGCAACTCGGCGGCGTGCTGGTTTCCCTTCGCAGTCATGTGCCCGTAGAGCTCGGGGCCGTGCCGGTGGTAGTACTCGCCCATCGCCTCGGGTTCCGACTCGGCGATCTGGTCGAGCGGCTCGAACTGATCGACCACGCGCATGCCGGCCGCACGCGCGCAGGCGGCGACGCGCTGCGCATCGCTGCCGGGCTCGTCGTCTTCGACGATCTGCGTCGCATGGTACTGCATGAACAGGATCGTGCGCACGCCCTCGCGGTCGGTGCGCGCCTTCAACCGCTGCAGCAGCGCGCAGGTGACCGCAACCGCGTCGTTCTTCACCTTCCGGTAGCCGTCATGGGTGCCGGCGCCGTACCAGTAGTCCGGATCGAGCCGCGCGAGCAGATGGTCGGCGGCCGCCGAGTAGCCGAGCACGTTGCGGATGCCCTTGTCGAACGGCGAGAGCACGGCGCCTGCCCCGCGCGTCTGGATCGCCAACGGCGCGTGATATTTGAGAGCGCCGTCCTCGAGCGTGAAGTAGGGCTTCGGCACGCCGAACACCGAATGACCGGCGCGCAAGATGTCCTCTTCGAGGAAGCCCACGATCAGCGTCTTCGGCTTCACGATCGGCAGCAGCTGCTCGGCGCGCAGGATGATCTGGTCCGTGCCGTAGGCGCCGACGCCGGCGTTGATGACCGGCACCCCCGTCTTCTTTTCGAGCAGCGCGGGCCACGTCTCGTGGTCCTTGACCTCCCAGCCCTCGGTGAACGAGTCCCCGACCGCGAGAACGCCGCCGGTTCGGACGGAATTTTCGTCGAAGTTCCGACGGATACCGTGTTCCAGCGTCGTATACCCATCGGCGCGGTTGTGCGGCCGCGTCACCCAGCCGAGCACGGGATCGGCCTGGGCCTTGAATTCGCCGAGGCGGTCGACGACCACCCGCTCGGTGCGCCAGTTGACGAGCTTCAGGACCGGCAAGCCTTTGACAATGCGGAAGCCGATCTCGATGACGACCAGGGTGACGAGGACGGTGACGGCGACGAGGAGCAGGTTCGCGGCCAGCGAGCCGCGCCCGGCCGCCGGCCGGGCAAGCGGGTCGCTGGCGCCACCATCGGTATGGGAGGGGGGTGACATTGATCTTCCTCAACCCGCACTACGACCTCATACGAACAATTTGGCAAGATAATGCGGGTTCACAGCTTGGTGCGCACCTGCGATGTTCTGGGAACGGGGAACGCTGTGGCACGTTGGCCGCGCAGCGGCGTTGTGTAATCATCCCACCCGCCGCCGGGTTCGACGGGGTTACTGTCGGCGTGTATCAGCTTCTGGTTCTCGGGGATAGGAGCCGTCATTGAAGCCCAGAGTCGGGCTCGCGCGCGCCTGGGGCGCGGTGCGAGCCGGTGCAATAATCAGTCTGCTGGCTTCGCTGCTTTCGGCGGGTCATCTCCAAGCGCAGACGACGAACGATCTCCCGGCGATGCTGCAGGCATTGCCGCCGCGCGTGGCCACGCCGCCCGCGCCGGCACAAGGCGATGCGCTCTGGCGCAGGCGCTGGTGGATCGAGAAGACCGCACGCCTCTTGCGCGGCGGCGAAGGGCTCGGGCCCAACGACGACGTGGGCGCGCTGCTCAAGCTCTCCGAGGAAGAGATCGCGCGCCGATTCATGGCCGACCCGCGCTTCGGCGACACGATCCTCGACTTCAACATGTATTTCCTGGGTTTCAAGGTCGACAGCCTCAAGCAGGACGGCGCCTATCAGCGCAACGCGTTCGATTTCCCCAACGCCGTGGCGGCGGCCCAGGCGCTGCTCTCCGGCGGCGACTATTTGAAGCTCTTCGATCTCGAGGGCCCATTCTTCATGTGGCCCTTGCCGACGCATTTCGACGATCCGCTGCCGGCGAGCGAGCGGCACCTTCTGCCCGAACTGGTGCGCATCCGCGCGATCGACGAGGTCGAGGGCGTCTTCGACCGCCTGATCGATATGGGCTCGCAGCCGATACCGCCGCGCGCCGACGAGTTCTGCTTCGAGATCGAGACGATGCTCGGCCAAGCCAGCGCGATGAACACGCGCCTGCTCCGGGCCTTCAACGACCCCGAGATCTTCGTGCTGCGGCGCGGGCAGGTGCTGAGCGCGCCGATCGAGGCCATCGGCCGCGTCTACGAAACCGAGTGCGAGTCCAAGCAGGAGGGCGAGGCGGACGTGAAGCGCCTCACCGCGACGCTGCGCGCCGCGTTCGACCAGTTGTACCGCGCGATCAGCGAGGTGCTGAAGTTCGAGCCCTCGGCCTATCGGCCGCAGTCCGTGCTCGAGTTCAAGACCTTCGATCTCGGCGTGTTCGGCATGGACAAGTGGCTCGCCTTCGGCTTCGAGCAGAGCAACGCGCTCCGCAATTCCTCGACCAACTACAACCGCAAGCGCGCGGCCTATGTGCTGAAGCGCTTCTTCTGCGACGACCTCACGCCGGTCGGCTTCGATACGCCGAAGCAGCACGTCGCCGGCGCGCACGGCTCGGAGACGAGCTGCTATGCCTGCCACTACAAGCTCGATCCGATGGCCGGCTTCTTCCGCAGCTATGGCGCCGATTTCTACAGCTATGCCGGCGTGCCGATGGTGGTGTTCGACGATGCCGCCAACTCCGACCGCAAGAAATACGAGGCGAACTGGGCCGCGCCCCGGGGTGCTCCGCGCCGGTGGAACATCGGCTACGTCCGCTCGGCGCGTTATGACGAGCGCAATTCGTTCGGCGAATCGGTGGCCGATCTTTCGCGCATCATCCGAAGCGCGCCCGAGGCCAAGCGCTGCCTGATGAAGCGGCTCTACGAGTACGCGGTGGCCGAAGGCCAGGCCATCGACGGCGCCTATCTCGACGAGCTCACCAGGAAGTTCGAGGAGGAGGCCGCGGTCGATTCGTCGGCCGCGATGAAGAACGCGATCGTGCGCATCGTGCAGAGCAACGCCTATCGCCAGGCCGATGCCGATCCCCGGCAATGCTACGACTTCGCCCCGGGCGCCAAGCGCGAGCAGGCGCCGCCCTGCGGCGTCGCCTACATCCTCGAGAAGAACTGCGCGCGCTGCCACAGCGCGACCGGCGAGAAAAGCGGCGGGCTCGACCTCACCCGGTGGGTCGCCGCCGCCGGTATCCCCGCCTTCCCGCATGTCGGACGCGACGGCAAGCCGGTGGCGCCGAAGGAGACGCTGGCGCGGATGCTGGACCGGCTCTCGACCAGCGATCCGGCGCTGCGCATGCCGAAGCAGATGGCGATGCCGAGCCAGGAGCGCCAGGCGCTCTATCTCTGGGTGGAGCAGGAGCTGGCGCGCATGACGAAAGGGGCGCGGCGATGATGCGCCTGCTGCTCGCGGCGGCCGCCCTCTCCCTCGCGCTCGAAGCG
>SBBV01000119.1 GCA_005240015.1 Candidatus Odyssella thessalonicensis
CGAGAGGTTCTTCTGCATCGGCGGGCGCAAAGAAGGCCTGGAGGACTCGACCCTCTACGCCGGCATGCTGCCCACGCTCGAGATGTACGAGAGCATCGACCGCCTGCAGAAGCCGGTGATCGCCTCCGTCAACGGCTTTGCGGTCGGCGGCGGCCAGGTGCTGCAAGTGATGTGCGACCTCACCATCGCGAAGGAGAGCGCCATCTTCAGGCAAGTGGGGCCGATGATGGGCAGCTTCGACGCGGGCTACGGCACGTGGTACCTCGAGGATCTCGTCGGCAAGAAGAAGGCGAACGAACTGTGGTACCTGAACCCCACGCTCACCGCGAGCGACGCGCTGGAGATCGGCCTCATCAACAAGGTGGTGCCCGCCGCGCAGCTCGAAGCTGAAACCGCGAAGCTTGCCGCGCGCCTTGCGAACGGGCCGACCACCGTCTACGGGCGCACCAAAGCGCTGCTGCAGCGCTCGCTCGACAATTCGCTCGAGGCGCAGCTGCAGCGCGAGGCCGAGGCCTTTTCGCAGAGCGCGACCGAGCCCGATTTCGCCGAAGGCATCCGCGCCTTCATCGAGAAACGCAAACCGGTGTTCAAGGGCAGTTAATCGAACAGGAGACGCAGAGGCGCAGTGCAGAAAATTTGCGCGCCTAGGGCGCGCAGGAAGATGTTCTCTGCGTCTCTGCGCCCCCTGTGAAATCTGGCGACGGGAGGCGAGTGCATGACAACGCTCAAGAGAAAGACGCTGTTCATCACCGGTGGCAGCCGCGGCATCGGGCTCGCGATCGCGCTGCGCGCGGCGCGCGATGGCGCCAACATAGCGATCGCCGCCAAGACGACTGAGCCGCATCCGAAGCTGCCGGGCACGATCTTCACCGCCGCCAAGGAGATCGAAGGGGCCGGCGGCAAGGCGCTGCCGGTGCAATGCGACATCCGCGACGAGAATCAGATTCTGAAAGCCGTCGACGCTACCGTCGAGCGCTTCGGCGGCATCGACATCCTCGTCAACAATGCGAGCGCCATCAATCTCACCGACACGGCCTCGACGCCGATGAAGCGCTTCGACCTGATGTTCGGCATCAATGTGCGCGGCACTTACGCCTCGACCCAGGCCTGCCTGCCGCATTTGAAGAAGGCCCAGAACCCGCACGTGCTGACGCTCGCCTCGCCGCTCAACATGAATGCGAAGTGGTTCAAGAACCACGTCGCCTACACGATGGCGAAGTACGGCATGAGCATGTGCGTGCTCGGGCACGCCGAGGAGTTCAAGCCGCTCGGCATCGCCGTGAACGGGCTCTGGCCCAGGACGATCATCACGACGGCGGCGCTCCAGATGATCCCCGGCATCGACCCCGGCCGCGGACGGAACCCCGAGATCATGGCCGACGCCGCGCATTGGATCCTGACGCAGCCCAGCCGCCAGTGCACCGGCAACTTCTTCATCGACGAAGACGTGCTGCGCAAGACCGGCGTCACCGATTTCGCGCACTACCGCTTCGATCCGAAGAAGGAGCCGGCGCCGGATATTTTCTTGGATTGAGCTACCTCTCAACGTCTTCCTGAGCGAAGCGAAGGATCTCTTGCGCATCGGGCGAGGCACGTGCGGCCGCGCTCCGCACTCGCATTCAAGAGATCCTTCGCTTCGCTCAGGATGACGGTTCTGGTTAAGTGTCCGCCCGCTCAACCCTTCGCCGAAAGACGCTGCTCGATGAGCCGGCGCTCGATCGCGTCCTGCATGTCGGAGCCGAACACGTCTTCGAGCCGCAGCATTCGTGCGCGCGCGAAGCCCGGCGGCGGGACGCCGCGCCCCGGCAGCCAGAGCGCGTCGCCGCTCGTGCGCGCGTCGGGACCGCTGTCGTTGGCCGCCAGCAGCGCCGCAGCAAGTGGTGCCGACGCCGCCTCGGGCGCCGCAGCACGCTCGGCCGCGGCGGGCTCCGCTGCACGGTCGAACAGTCGATAACGCCTGCCGCCGCCGGAAAAATACGAGGCCGCAAGCCCCGCCGCCTCGGGCTCGGAGTCGCCGAGCCTGACCCGCCGCGCACGGTCGGCGGCGCCGGGCAGAACGCGCGGCCACCAGAACAGCGTGTAGTCGCCGTCGCTGTTGAAGCTCTGCTTCTCTCCCACCACGACCCGCTCGTCGGTGGCGACCAGCGCCACGCCCGACTCGGGCGGCGCTTCGCCCACGCCGAAGATCGCCACGGCGACCTCCTTGGAGCGGCCGCCGGCATCGATGGTCTGCAGCGCGATCTGGCGCACGCCGTTGGTGGGTGCTGCCGCGTCGTTGACATAGCGCAGCGAGGCGAGCAGCGCGCCGTAGGTCTCGGCGCTCTGCGTGCGCGAGAGGATGAGGCTCAGCGTCGCCGCCTTCTCGTCGCGGCGCGGCGTGGCCCGCACCAGCGACGTGCCGAGATCGATGAACAGCTTTTCGCGCTCGCCATCGCGGATTCCCGAGAGCGTGGCGACGGCGCCGGTGAGCGGCGTCGTGGGCGGCAAGGGAAGGACGAAACCGGCGAACAGGCGTAGCGCCGGATCGCCCGCGCGATAGACCGGCGCGCGCTTCGGCCCCGCCGAGCGGCCCGGTTTCGTCGCCGCGCGCCTATTTCGGGCGGGCGAGCCGCGCAGCCACCGGCGCATTGCGCGCCGGCATCACCGAGGTGGCCGAG
>SBBV01000229.1 GCA_005240015.1 Candidatus Odyssella thessalonicensis
AGGTGGGGCCGTTCTGGAAGGAGAAGGGCTACAAGCACCTCGCCATCCGCCTCGACCAGCGCGGCACGCTGATGAAGGCGTTCGGCACGCGCGGCCTGCCCACGACCTTCCTCGTCGACCACGAAGGCAGCGTCGTCGGCTATCTGGAAGGCCACGCCGACTGGGCCTCGCCCGAAGCGAAGGCGCTCATCCGCTACTACGTCGAGCGGGCCGGGCGCTGATGAGAGCACGGGGCGCAGCGCAGCGCAGTCATCATCTTGAACCGGACGCGCTGGCTGACATTCGATGAAGGACGCCACCGGCAAGGCATGGCTTGGCAGAAACCATCGCCGTCGCAAGCAACGCGGTGCGCCGAAGCATGCAGCCTGATCACGTTGCTGTGAGACCGGTTTTCGGCCCCAAGCTGCAGCGATGTCGCGGAGGGCGTCGACTCGACAAGGCTCGTCGCCAAACGTATTGTTTTCGCGCTATGCGACCGACGCTGTTGCGCCGATTTGTTGCCGGGCTCGCGGCCTTGGCGCTCATCCTGACGATGGGCGTGCAGGGCATGCAGGCCGCCGCCATGGTGACGATGAAGAGCGACATGTCGATGTCCATGACGGCGGCCTCCGAAGCTGCGTCCGATAAGTGCACGAACTGTGATGGCTCGGAGAAGAGTGCCATCACGCAGTGCCAGACAGCGTCGATATGCGCCCCTTCGGTCGCGGTGCTCCCAATGACCGAAGCGATCTCGGTCAACTCTCAGCCCGTGCGCTTCGGAGCCGAAAACGTGATCGTCGACGGGCGCACCGGCACGCCGGAACTCCACCCCCCGAAACCGGCCGCTCTCCGCTAGGAGGCGGCCCCGCGCAAACCTAAGGCCCGAACGGGCCGACCTCCTGTGCGGGAGCGACCAGCCTGATGCTGGACGCTCCATCGCCCGCCGCAATGCTTTCGGGCGCGGGCGCGTGAAAGCGGCATGGAGGTTCAAGCATGCGACGCTCTTCGTCGCGGTCGATCTGTCGGCGTGATCTCCGGGTTCGTGGGCGCTGCCGCCTTGGGGCGGCACTCCCGCCTTCGGATCAATCGCCATGAGCGAGCTGGCGCGCAATCCTTCTGCAAGTGACGCGACTGCGGGTGCCGGGACGTCTCGGCGGTGGCTGCTCTTCGCGCTGCCGGTTATTGCGTTCGGCGGCGTCGCGACCGCGCTGATTTCGGGGCTCGGGCGCGATCCGCGCGTCGTTCCGTCGGCCCTGGTCGGCCGGTCCGTGCCCAACTTCGCGTTGCCACCGGTTCAAGGCCGCACGCGCGGTCTCTCCAGCGAGGACCTCGTGGGAGAGGTTTCGCTCGTCAACGTCTTCGCCTCGTGGTGCGCGGCCTGTCTCGAAGAGCACCCGATCTTCATGAAGCTGATGCGGGAGCGCGTCGTTCCCATCCACGGCCTCAACTACAAGGACGCGCCTGCCGACGCCGCGACGTGGCTCGACAAGCACGGCGATCCCTACACGCGCACCGGCGCGGATCGCGAGGGCCGCGTCGGCATCGATTGGGGCGTCTACGGCGTGCCCGAAACCTACGTGGTCGGCCGTGACGGCCGCATCCACCACCGACAGGTCGGTCCCCTGAACGAGGAGACTCTCGCCAAGACCATCATGCCTCTGGTTGCGGAGCTGCGTCGATGACGTGGACGTTGTCACGTCGGCAGTTCGGCGCCGCCGTTGGTGCCACGGCCATGTTCGGTGGCATTGGCGCCGCCGTGGCCGGCAAGCACTTGCCTTACACCGTGCATTCGCCGCCGCGCCCGTTGACCGACATCGAGTTCAAGGATCGCGAAGGGAAGGAACTCCGCCTCTCGCACTTCAAGGGAAAGGTCGTCCTGGTCAACGTCTGGGCCACGTGGTGCCCGCCGTGCCGCCGCGAGATGCCGACGCTGGACAAGCTCCAAGGCATGTTGGGCGGCAAGGATTTCGAGGTGATCGCGCTCTCGATCGACCGCGCCGGCGTGCCTGCGGTCGAAGCATTCTTCATGGAGATCGGCGTGAAGCACCTCCGCCTCTACATCGATCAAAGCATGAGCGCGATGCGCAAGCTCGCCGTCGTCGGCCTGCCGACGACGCTGCTGGTCGATCGCGAGGGCCGCGAACTCTGGCGCTACGCCGGCGCGGCGGAGTGGGACAAGGACGAGTGGCTGGGCGAAGTCCGGAAGGCAATCGAGGGGAAGAGTGAATGAACGGAATGGGAGGTAGTCATGGCAGTGCGATTCATAGCCGAGACGAGAGCCCAGGCAGGCGATCTGCGGGCGCTGCGAAAGTGGATGAAGGGATGGCGTCTCGCCGGACTTGCAACCGGCGCTGCGGCCACCACGGTCGAACTCGGCCTGGCGGGGAATTGGCTGACCAGCGGCCACATCATCATCCTGCTCGTGATCGCCGGACCTTGCATTCTCGCAGGTCTGTTCTGGTCGCTGTTCAGCGAGGCAGGCAGCGACAAGACCGCAGTGGAACTCATGGGATCGTCGGATTGGGAAACGAGGATACGTCCGCATTTCCCGCGCGATGAACGACCCGAGATCGACGGCAAACGCGAAACCAAAGGAGACCAATCATGAAATGGATTTTGACGACGGTGATCGTCGCAACCTTGGGCGCCGCGGGCCTGGCCGTGGCCGACAATCACGGCGCGAAGCCGGGAGAGCGGCATGATCATCAGGGCATGATGCGCGGCGGCATGATGTCGATGATGATGAGCATGATGCACGGAAGCAATGCGGGGATGATGGAGGAATGCGCCGGCATGATGCGCGAGAGCGGTGACGGCGCGAAGAAGCCGAACGAGCAGTGGCGCAAGGACAAGTGAGCGTCCGAAGCCGAAGCGCCGCCTCACCTGCTGGAGCCGCGCTATCACGAGGAAGATCGCTTATGACCACAGCAAGAGAAGTCCAGGCCAATTCCGGCAGTTTCGCGCAGGGTGCGTTGCGGCGGATCCGACCTTGGTTGAGCGGCCGTCGTATCTGGTGGATCGCAGCGACGCTGGCGCTGGCGGCCGGCGCCACCTTCAGCTGGAGCTGGCTCGTGGCCACCGGCGTGGCGCCGCTGCTTGTTGCCGCCCTTCCCTGCGCGGCGATGTGCGCGCTTGGGCTCTGCGTGCACCGGATGCTGGGCGGCTCCTGCTCGAAGGAGGCCGCCCCCGGCGCCCGAAGCCGCGCGCAGATCTCGACCAGCCGCTCGTGTC
>SBBV01000463.1 GCA_005240015.1 Candidatus Odyssella thessalonicensis
ACTCGCGCCCGGCGAATTCGGGCTCGTGCAGCGCGGCCTTCGAGACGCCGGTCGCGCGGCTCGAGGATGCCGTCCTCGCCGCGGTGCGCCGCGCGACCGGCGTCTCGAAGGCCGCGCTGCACGAGCCCGAATTCGCCGGGCGCGAGTGGGACTACGTCAAGGAATGCATCGATACCGGCTGGGTTTCGAGCGTCGGCAAGATGGTCGACCGGTTCGAGTCGATGCTGGCCGAGTTCACCGGCGCCGGGCACGCGGTGGCGACGGTCAACGGTACCGCAGCGCTGCATGTCTGCGTCGTGCTCGCCGGCGCCGGGCCGGGCGACGAGGTGATCGTGCCCTCGCTGACCTTCATCGCCACCGCCAACGCGGTTTCCTATGCCGGCGCGATCCCGCACCTCGCCGATGTATCCGAGGATACCATCGCGCTTGATGCCGCCAAGCTCGATGCGCACCTTCGCGACATCGGCCGCCTCGGGCCCGACGGCTGCACGAACCGCATCACCGGCCGGCCGATCAAGGCCGTCATCGTGATGCACGCGTTCGGCCACCCCGCCGACCTCGACGGCCTCGCCGAAGTCTGCGCACGCTGGAAGCTCGTGCTGATCGAGGACGCCGCCGAATCGCTGGGCTCCTACTACCGCGGCAGGCACACGGGCGCGCTCGCGCGCACCGGTGCCTTGAGCTTCAACGGCAACAAGATCGTAACCACCGGCGGGGGCGGCGCGGTCCTGACCAATGATCCCGCGCTCGGCGCGCGCGCCAAGCACCTCACCACCACGGCGCGGCTCTCGGCCGGCTGGAACTTCGTCCACGACGAGATCGGCTTCAACTATCGCCTGCCCAACCTCAATGCGGCGCTCGGCTGCGCTCAGCTCGAGCGCATCGAGAACTTCCTCATGCGCAAGCGCGCGCTGGCCGAGCACTATCGCGCCGCCTTCGCCGACGTGGAGGGCGTTTCGTTCGTCGCCGAGCCGCCCGGGACCAGGAGCAACTACTGGCTCAACAACATCATGATCGAGCCCGCCCGCGCGGCGGAGCAGGGCGCCGTGCTCGCAGCGCTCAACGCCGCCGGCTTCGGCGCGCGGCCGGCCTGGACGCCGATGCACATGCTGCCGATGTATCGCGATTGCCCGCGCAGCGATCTCGCGGTCACCGAGAGCGTGTTCCGCCGGCTCGTGAGCCTGCCGAGCAGCGCGGCCTTGGCGGGGGCGGGGTGATCCCTTGCAGTTCGAACGCTTCGGCGGCGAGCTGCCGCTTGGCTGCGACCGGCTGGGTCCGCCCCGGCCGCTGCCGGACAACGTCTATGCATTCTCGCACGGGCGGGCGGCGCTTTCATGGCTGGTCGCGGCGCGCGGGCCTTACGCTTCGGCCGCGATCTGCGCCTATACCTGCCCGACCGTTCCCGCGCACTTCAAGCGTCTCGGCTTGGCGCTCGGCTTCTTCGACTACGGCGCTGCCGATGTCGCGGCGACGGTCGGTGCGTTGCCGGGCCGTTGTCTCGTCCTTGTGCCGGCGCCGTTCGGCTTGGCGCCCTGGCTCGATGCGGCGGCGCTCGCCTCATCGCTCGGCGGACGGGCCACGGTCGTGATCGACGCGGCGCAGTCGGCGTTCGGCGCGCTGGACTTCGCGGTGCCCCCGGGCGGCGCGGTTCTGAGCTGTCCGCGCAAGGCGATGGCGGTCGGCGACGGCGCGCTGCTGGCACTCGAGAGCGCGCAGGACGAGGAGCGCGAGGCCATCGCCGCGCTTCCCACGGCGGACGCGCCGGCGAAAGCCAAGCAGGCGGCGCGCGCGCTGTTTGCCGCGGGCGAGCTGGAGCGCGAAGCCGAAGCGCTGGCGCTGGCACACCTGGGCGAGGCGTCCTTCCCCGCCGAGCCGCGGCGCATGACCGATGCCTCCTGCGATGTCATCTGCCGCGCCGACCGCGACGCGCATCGTGCGCGCCGGCGCGCGAACGCTGCGCGGCTTGCGGAGTGCCTCGGCGACGAAGCCGAGCTGGTGTTCGACGATAATTTCACCGCACCCCCCGCGGTGCCGTTCAACTTCCCGATCCTGCACGGCGACGGCGCGCGCCTGTTGGGCGATCTCCGCGCGCGGCGCGTGTTCGCGACGCCGCTCTGGCCCGATGCCGTGCACGACCCCGCACGCCACCCGCGCGCGGCCGATATGGCGCGTCGGCTCGTGGCCCTGCCGGTCGATCAGCGCTACGGCGCGGCCGACATGGAGCGGCTTGCCGAACTGGTGCGGCCATGTCTCTGACGCCGACCTTGCACGGTGCGCCGACGCTCCACGGCGCGACACCGGCCGAGGTCATGGCTGACGTCTATTTCCGGCCCGATTTCGTCGCACTGCATGCACGCCCCGATCGCGTCGACACGCTCGAATTCGCGGGCTTCCGCCATTCCGCCGCGGTGCGCGAGATCCCCGGCACGGATCTCGACGACCTCGAGACGCCGTGGGGCTATGGCGGGCCGGTGGCGCTCGACGAAGCGGCGTTCTGGCAGGGCCTCGGGCTCTGGCGCCAGCGCCAGATCGACAACAACCGCGTCGCCGAATTCGTGCGGCTGCATCCGTTTCTGAACCCGATGAGCTTCCGCGGTTGGTTCGACCATCTGCGCCTCGACCGGCTCACGATCGTCGTCGACCTCGCCGAATCGCGCGCGGCGCGCTGGCGCCGCTACAGCAAGAGCACACGCTATTCGATCCGCCAGGCGCAAAAGAAGCTGAGCTTCCGCGAACTTGGGCCGGACGAGCACGCGGTGTTCCGCCAGTGCTACGAGGACGGCCTCCGCCGCAATCAGGCGGAGCGGCATTATTACTTTCCGCCGGACTACTTCGCCGCCATTCTCGCCGCCGATTGGGCCACGACCTGGGTCGCGGAGCAGGGCGGGACACCGGTCGCCATCGCCTGCTTCCTCGATGGCGGCGCGTTCGCGCACTATCACCTCTCGGGCGGCGGCGATGCGGCGCGCGAGACGTTCGCGCATTACGGCCTGCTCGAGCTCGCGATCGAGCATTTCGCCGCCAAGAGCGCGCGCTGGATGCATTTGGGGGGCGGGCGCACGAGCCATCCCGACGACGCGCTGCTCGCGTTCAAGGCCAAGTTCTCGCCGCGGCGCGTGCCCTATTACACGGGCGGCCTCGTCTTTGCGCGCAGCGCCTACGAGCAG
>SBBV01000477.1 GCA_005240015.1 Candidatus Odyssella thessalonicensis
GGCGCCGAGGCGATCCATCCCGGCTACGGCTTTCTGGCGGAGAACGCGGCCTTCGCCGAGGCCTGTGCCAAGGCCGGCATCGTCTTCATCGGCCCGCCGTTGAGGTAGCTTTCGCTCGGCGCGGCGGCGCCCAGGCGCACGGCCGTGTCGGCCATCGCCACATGCAGTGCGTTGACGTCGGCGTCGGAATAGACGGCGATGGTTTCGATCGCGAAGCGCCGCGCGGTGCGGATGACCCGGCAGGCGATCTCGCCGCGATTGGCGATGAGGATGCGGCGGAACATCAGCTGCGCCACTTCGGCGGGCGCTTGGCGAGGAAGGCCTCGGTGCCCTCCTTGCCCTCGACCGAGGCGCGCTGCGTGGCGATGCGCTGGGCCGTGTCCTCCATCAGCGCATCGTCGAGCGGCGCGCCGGCGACGCGCGCGATTAGGCGTTTCGCCGCCGCCTGCGAGGCCGGTCCGCCTTCGCGCAGGCGCTTGATGAACCACGCGGCGGCCTCGGCAAGGCCCGATGCCGCCACGACCTCGTGCACGAGGCCGATTTTCTCGGCCTCCGACGCCTCGAACACCTCGGCGGTCAGGAAATAGCGCCGCGCCTTGCTCTCGCCGATCTTGCGCACGACGTAAGGCGAGATCGTCGCCGGGATGAGGCCGAGCCGCACTTCGGAGAGCGAGAATTTCGCCGTATCGGCCGCGATCGCGATGTCGCAGCAGGCGACGAGGCCGACGCCGCCGCCATAAGCAGGCCCGTTGACCAGCGCCAAGGTCGGCTGCGGCATTGTGTTGAGCGTCAGCAAGAGCTTGGCGAGGCTCATCGCGTCGGCGAGGTTCTGCTCGTAGGTGTAGTCGGCCGTGCGCCGCATCCAATTGAGATCGCCGCCGGCGCAGAACGAGCCGCCCTGTCCCGTGAGCAGCACGAGCCGCACCTCGCGATCGAGCGCGATCTTCTCGAGCGAGGCATTGAGCTCGAGGATGAGCCGGTCGTCGAGCGCATTGTGCACCTCGGGGCGGTTCAAGATCACCCGCGCGATGCCGGATTCGACTTCGACGCGATGATTGGGCTCGGCCATGGCGCTTGCGCTACATCCGGAACACGCCGAACTTGCCCGACTCGGGCGGCGCGTTCTGCGCCACCGAGAGGCAGAGGCCCAGCACGTTGCGCGTCTCGCCCGGATCGACGATGCCATCGTCCCAGAGCCGCGCGGTGGAGTAGTAGGCGCTGCTCTGATGCTCGAACTGCGCCAGGATCGGCGCCTTGAACTTGTCCTCCTCTTCCTTAGGCCAAGTCTTGCCCTCGGCCTCGAGATTGTCGCGCCGCAAGGTCGCCAGCACGTTGGCCGCCTGCTCGCCGCCCATGATCGCGATGCGCGAATTGGGCCACATCCAGAGGAAGCGCGGCAGGAACCCGCGCCCGCACATCGCGTAGTTGCCCGCTCCGAACGAGCCGCCGATGATGACCGTGAATTTCGGCACGCGCGCGGTCGAGGTGGCCGTCACGAGCTTGGCGCCGTCCTTGGCGATGCCGCCGGCCTCGTACTTCTTGCCAACCATGAAGCCGGTGATGTTCTGGAGGTAGAGCAGCGGAATCTTGCGCTGGTCGCAGATCTCGATGAAGTGGGCACCCTTCACCGAGCTTTCGGAGAAGAGGATTCCGTTGTTGGCGAGGATTCCGACCGGATAGCCCCAGATGTGGGCGAAGCCGCAGACCAGCGTCGTGCCGTAGAGCGGTTTGAATTCGTCGAGCTCGCTGCCGTCGACGATGCGCGCGATCACCTCGCGCACGTCGTAGGGCTTCTTCCAATCGGGCGGGACGACGCCGTAGAGCTCCTCGGGGTCGTAGGCGGGCGGGCGCGGCTCCTTCACCTCGCACCAGATGTTCTTCGGCTTGTTGAGCCGCGCCACGATGCGCCGCGCCATGCCGAGCGCGTGATAATCGTTCTGCGCGTAGTAGTCGGTCACACCCGAGACGCGCGAGTGGAGGTCGGCGCCGCCGAGCTCCTCGGCGCTGACGCGCTCGCCGGTGGCCGCGCGCACCAGCGGCGGGCCGCCCAGGAAGATCGTGCCCTGATTGCGCACGATGATTGCCTCATCGCACATCGCCGGGACATAGGCGCCGCCGGCCGTGCACGAGCCCATCACCACCGCGATCTGCGGGATGCCCTTCGCCGACATCTGTGCCTGGCTGTAGAACTGGTTTCCGAAGTGGCGCCAGTCGGGGAAGATGTCGTCCTGCTGCGGCAGGTTTCCGCCGCCCGAATCGACGAGATAGATGCAGGGGAGATGGTTCTCCTCGGCGACCGATTGTGCGTGAAGGTGCTTCTTCACGGTCATCGGGTAGTAGGTGCCGCCCTTCACCGTCGCATCGTTGCAGATGATCATGCACTCGCGGCCCGAGACACGGCCGATGCCGGTGATGACGCCGGCCGAGGGCACCTCGTTCTCGTACATGTCGAGCGCGGCCAGCTGCCCGATCTCGAGGAAGGGCGCTCCCGGATCGACGAGAGTGCGGACACGGTCGCGCGGCAACAGCTTGTTGCGTGCCAGATGCCGCTCGCGCGCCTTCTGCGGCCCGCCCTTCTTGATCTCGGCGACCTTGGCCTTGAGCGTCGCCACCAGCGCGCGGTTCGCCGCTTCGTTGGCGCGGAAATCGTCGTGGCGCGGATTGATGCTGCTGCGGATGACCGACAAGGCGTTTCCCCCGCTGTTGAGAGCGGTTTTAGGCAGTGTCCGGGCGGCCCACAATCGCCTTTTCCTCGCCGCGCGGCACCGGAGAGGCTTGATCTCGGCGCGCCTCTCTGACTAGGTCACGGCCCGAAACAAGCCCACATCATGAGGAGGGGAGAACGATGCGCATCGTCGCGTTCAGGCGCAAGGACGGGCCGGCTCTGGCGGTCCGCCGGGGCGAAGATCTGATCGACCTGGCCGTGGCGGCGCCGAAGCTGCCGCGCGAGCTGGCGGCCCTCCTCGCCGCCAAGGGCGGCCTCGCGGCGGCCAAGGCCGCGGCGAAATCGGCCAAGGCCAAGGCGCTGGTCAAGGGCAAGGTCACCTATCTCGCGACCGTGATGGCGCCGCCCAAGATCATCTGCGTCGGCTTGAACTACATCGACCATGCCGCCGAGAGCCCCTACAAGAACGCGCCCACCTATCCGGTGCTGTTCAACCGCTTCAACACCACGCTGATCGGCCACAACGCGCCGATGATCCGCCCCAAGGTCTCCGAGCAGTTCGACTACGAGGGCGAGCTCGTGGCCGTGATCGGCAGGCGCGGGCGCTATATCCCCAAGGACAAGGCGCTCGGCTTCGTCGCCGGCTATTCGGTGTTCAACGACGGCTCGATCCGCGACTACCAGTTCAAGAGCACGCAGTGGCTCATGGGCAAGAATTTCGACGCCACCGGCCCGATGGGCCCCGAGTTCGTGACCGCCGACGAGCTGCCGGAAGGTGCCGTCGGCCTCCAGCTCAAGACCCGGCTCAACGGCCAGGTCATGCAGAACGCCAACACGCGCGACATGATCTTCGACATCGCGACCTTGGTCTCGACCGCGTCCGACGCGATGACGCTCGAGCCCGGCGATCTCATCGTCTCGGGCACGCCGGCCGGCGTCGGCTTTGCGAGGAAGCCCCAGGTGTGGATGAAGGACGGCGACATCTGCGAGGTCGAGATCGAGGGCGTCGGCACGCTTTCCAACCCGATCAAGGACGAGAAGTGAGACCTTCGATGTCGTCCCCGGCGCGGCGCAGCGTGGCGCCTTCGCCATCGTGCGCCGCAGACCCGGGACCTAGGCGAGGCGCCGAAGCTGCATTGTGTCGGCATCGTGCCTGGGTCCCGGGTTAGCAGCGCACCAAGACGCGCCCAAGAGCGCGTCTTGCTGCGCGGCACCTGGGACGACACTCATTGACGGTCCGATCGCATGACCCGTCTCCGGCTCATGACCTTCAACGTCGAGAACATGCTGCTCCGGTTCGAATTCGATCCGGAGACGGAGGCGAGCCTTGCCACGCTGATGGACGCCGAGGAGCCGGCCGCGCGCGCCGAGCTGGTGCGTACCTACTGGAACATCCTGAACGACGAGATGCGCGTGATGACCGCGCTCGCGCTGCGCGACGGCGCCGCCGACGTCGTCTGCCTGCAGGAGGTCGAGAGCATGCGCGGTTTGCGCGCGTTCCACGACCGCTACCTCAAGCGCATGACCGAGCTCGACTACCCGCATTCGGTGCTGATCGAGGGCAACGACGGGCGGCACATCGATGTGGCGGTGATGAGCCGGTTCCCTTTGGAGCGCATCGTGACGCACCAGGCGCTGCGCTGGGACGAGCTGCAGATCAAGAAACCCAAGATCGTCGAAACCGAGCGCGACCGCATCTTCAAGCGCGATTGCCTCGAAGTGCATGTGCAGGTCGGCGAGAAGGCGCTGCCGGTCTTCGTCTGCCACTTCAAGTCCATGGACCCGGAGCGCGAGCAGACGCGGCCCTGGCGCGAGGCCGAAGCCCTGGCCGTGCGCCGCATCATCGAGCAGCGCTTTCCGGATCCGGCCGCGGAGGATTGGGCCGTCGTCGGCGATCTCAACGACTACACCGAATGCGACGGGGCGCCCGATCCCGATCACGCGCTGGCGCCGCTGCTCGATGGCGGCTTCGCCGTCGACGCCATCAAGCGCATCGGCGACGTCAAGGACCGCTGGACGCACTTCTTCCCCGACGCGCGCGCCTATCGCCAGCTCGACTACGTGCTGCTTTCGCCGGCTCTCGCGCGCAAGAACAGGGACGCCGTTCCGCGCATCCTGCGCCAGGGCCTGCCCTACCGCGCCGAGCGCTATCAGGGCCCGCGCTATCCGCGCATCGGCTGGGACCGCCCCAAGGCCAGCGACCATTGCCCGGTGGTCATTGACCTCCAGTTCTGACCCCACGGCGTCATCCTGAGCGAAGCGAAGGATCTCTTGCATGCAGATGCCGGAGCGCCGTCATCCCACGCCGCGCCCTGTGCGCGAGAGATCCTTCGCTTCGCTCAGGATGACGAGTCACGCGTTCGGCAGGTTGATCTGCGATGAGACGCCGAACCGGTCGGTGACCCAAGCGAATTTGCGGCTGAACGGACAAGCGTCAAGCGGCATCAAGACCTTGCCGCCGTCGGAGAGCTTGCGGAACGGCGCATCGACTTCCGCCTCGGAATCGCAATCGACGAAGATCGAGACGGCGGGCGTGAAGGTGAAGGCATGCTTCACGTAGCTGTCGATGCACATGAAATTCTGCGCCTTGAGCGTGAAGCTCGCATGCATCACCGAGCCTTCCTTGCCGGGCTCGCCGGGCCCGTAGCGCCGGATGCTCGTGACCGCCGCACCGTCGAACAGCGAGACATAGAACCTCATCGCCTCCTCGGCCCGGCCTTCGAACATCAGGAACGTCGACACCTTCGCCGCCACGCGGGCACCTCGAAGCTTTTCGGATGTGTGAGAAGCGCTGCGGAGACACCGCGCTTTCGGGAGCTGCGCGCGACCGGCCGCGTTCCGGCGCGCGCTACTTGGCGGCGGCTTCGACCGGCGTTGCGGCGGGCTTGGGATCGGGCTTGCGCGATTTGAGCCAGAGCCAGACCGTGCCCGCGACGGTGAGCAGCACGAGCGGCAGCGCGCCGAGGTTGACGGCGCTCCAGCCGACATTGTGCAGCATCTGGCCCGAGAAGAAGATCGCGAGGCCGGTGACGACGAAGACCAGCAGCTCGTTGAGCGCCTGGGTCTTGGCGCGTTCCTCGACCGTGTAGGTTTCGGTCAGCAGCGTCGTCGCGCCGACATAGAGGAAGTTCCAGCCGATGCCGAGCAAGGTCTGCGCTGCCCAGAAGTGGATGTAGCTCTGGCCCGACGTGCCGATCACGATGCAGGTCGCCATCGCCGCGCCGCCGGCCAGCATGACCTTGTAGGTGCCGAAATAGCGGATGAGATGGCCGGTGAAGAACGCCGGCACATACATGCCGAGCACGTGCCACTGGATCACCGAGGTCGTCTGATAGAAGTTGAGGCCGCAGAGCTGCATCGCCAGCGGCGTCACCGACATCAGCATCACCATGCCCGAATAGGCGACGATGGCGGCGAGCGCGGCGACGATGAATTTCGGCTGGCGCGCGATCAGGCCGAGCGGCCGGCCGCCGGTGAAGCGCATCGGCTCGGGGCGCGGGATGCGGACGAACAGCAGCAGCACGATCACCAGCGCCTGCAGCGCGGCGATCGAGACGAAGGCGCCGGCGAAGACGACCGGCGCCAGCATGTCCTTGGAATAATCGGCGAGCGAGGGGCCGACCAGGCCGGAGATGACGCCGCCGGCGAGCACGAGCGAGATGGCGCGGCTCCGCCACTGCGCCGGCGCCACCTCGGCGGCGGCGAAGCGGGAATACCAGGCGAAGCCCTGCCCCGCGCCGAGCAGCAGCGAGCCCGCGCAATAGATGGCGAAACCGCGCTCGTAAATGCCGAGGACCGCAAGACCCGCGCCGACGCAGACGACGAGGCCGGCGATGATGAAGCCGCCCTGCCGCCCGATCTTGCTCATCACATAGGACGCGGGAACCGTGCACACCGCGATGCCGATCCACTGCAGCGCAATCGGCATGGTCGCCAGCGCCTTGTTCTCCGCCAGCATGTGGCCCACCAGCGCCGAGGCGCTGACGTTCAGCATGTTGGTGATGGCGACGATGGCCCAGCACACCGCCAGCAAACTCAAGTTGCGGCGGAAATGGGGAACGGCGTTCATTGGCTCATCACCCGCCGGCAAACGAGCCTCGGGCATCGAGGCTGTGGCGGGCAGGCCCTTGGGTTCCGGTCAATCGAGGCAGCTTTTTAGCGTGGCCTTCAGGTCGATCAAGGGCTGCGGCAGCACAGCGGCCATGAGCAGGCAGTCTGGCTCGAGCCCGCGCCGCACCAGCGGCAGCATGAGCCGCTCGTAGGCGTAGAGGCCCCCGCCGTAGTGCAGGTTCACCAACGCATAGATCGGCTCGGCACGCGCGAAGGCGGCGCGGCAGCTTTCGAGCATGTGGCCGCGGAACCAAGCCGGCCGGAACTGGGCACTGTTGTTGCCGAGCACGAAACCGAGGGCCTCGAAGCGGATTGTCTCACCGGCGAGGCGCACATGCAGCGCGAGCTCGTCGGCGGTACCGCCCTTCTCCAGCACGGCGACGTCCGAGAGCGCGTAGGCGATTTTCTCGGGGCGAAGCCGCTCGTAGGCGAGCCAGCGGGCTGGCACTCGCTCGTTCTCCCAATAGGCGTAGAGGCGGCGCAATCGCTCGTGGCCGATGGCATGCAGCGGGCGTTCGTCCGCCGAAAAGGAATTTTCGAACATACGTTCGGAAATCCTTGTTTTGTCTCACGAAATGAGATTCGCCATAAAATGAGGGCCGCTACCGAAAGTCAAAATATATCTCCGACTGCGCGCTTTGATTAGCGGCCGAGGGGTGCTCACGCGGCGCCGAGCGCGCGGCCGATGATGATCTTCTGGACCTCGCTGGTGCCCTCGTAGATCTGGCAGACGCGCACGTCGCGATAGATGCGCTCGACCGGGAAGTCGGCGAGGTAACCGTAGCCGCCGTGGATCTGGATGGCGGCGGAGCAGACGCGTTCGGCCATCTCGCTGGCCTGGAGCTTGGCCATGGCCGCCTCGGTGAGGCACGGCCGCCCGGCGTCGCGCAGGCGTGCGGCGTGGTGCAGCATCTGGCGCGCGACCTCGATCTCGGTCGCCATCTCGGCGAGGCGGAAGCCGATCGCCTGATGCGTGATGATCGGCTTGCCGAACTGCTTCCTCTCCTTGGCATAGGCGAGCGCCGCCTCGAACGCCGAGCGCGCCATGCCGATCGCCTGGGCCGCGATGCCAAGCCTGCCCGCCTCGAGATTGGCGAGCGCGATGCGATAGCCCTCGCCCTCTTCGCCGAGCCGCGCCGAGCCTGGGAGCCTGATGTCGTCGAATTGCAGCGCGCAGGTGTCCGAGGCGCGCTGGCCGAGCTTTTCCTCGCGCCGCAGCACACGGTAGCCGGGCGCGTCGGTCGGCACCAGGAAGGCCGTGATGCCGCGCTTGCCGGCGGCGGGATCCGTGACCGCAAAGGCGAGGACGATGTCGGCGATGCTGCCCGAGGTGATGAACTGCTTGGTGCCGCTGAGCACATAGCCGTTGCCGTCGGGGCGCGCCCGGGTCCGGAGATCGGAGGCGTCCGACCCCGCCTGCGGCTCGGTCAGCGCGAAGGCGCCGAGCATCTCGCCCTTGGCGAGCGGCTTCAGCCATTGCTCCTTCTGCTCGGGCGTGCCGAAGCGTTCGATCGCGAGGCAGTCGGGCGCGTTGTTGACCGACATGATCGTCGAGACCGCGCCGTCGCCGGCCGCAATTTCTTCCATCGCCAGCGCGTAGGAGACGTAGTCGGCGCCGGCGCCGCCCCATTCCGGCGAGACGGTCATGCCCATGAAGCCGAGGGCACCCATCTCGCGGAGCAGATCGAGCGGCGGCTCGCCGGTCTTGTCGCGCTCGCCCGCGCCGGGCCAAAGCTTCTCCTGCGCGAAGGCCCGCGCGCTGTCGCGGATCAGGATCTGCTCTTCGGTGAGGATCATGGCGACGCCTTTACGGAGCTGACATCGCCGCTCTCCCCTTGAGGGGGAGCTGTCGAGCGCGCGTCTTCGCGCGCTCGACTGAGGGGCGAAAGCCGCACAGATCTCACCGAACTCACGACCAGCCCACGCAGTAGGGCTCGGGCTTCATGTCGACCGGATGCAAGGCGTTCCCCACGTTCATCTGCGCGATGTGAAATTCGCTCATTCGCTGCCCTCCTACCAACGCAGCTCCTGGCCATCGTAGTTGAGAAAGCGGCCGTTGTGATGCGGCTCGAGGCGGTCGACGAGCTGGCGCAGCGCGCTCACGCTCGCCTCGACCGCGATCGGCGCCGCGGCGGTCCCCATGTCGGTGCGCGCCCAGCCCGGATGCACGGCCGTGCAGATGATGCGCTTCGGGATGAGATCGATCGCGAGGCTCTTCACGACCATGTTGAGCGCCGCCTTCGACGAGCGATAGAGATAGCGGCCGCCCGAGAGATTGTCCGAGATCGAGCCGGCTCGACTCGAGAGGAACAGCATGATCCGCCGCTGCGAAGCCGCGACATTGGGCAGGAACGCCTCGGCCACGCGCATCGGCCCCATCACGTTGACGCGCAGCATGTGTTCCCAAAGCGCGTAGTCCATGTCCCCGAGCGAGGTCTTCGTGTTCGCGGTGATGCCGGCGTTGTTGATGAGGAGGTCGATCGGCTCGCCGGCGAGCCCCTTCGCCAGCTCATGAATCTGAATCGGCATTTCGATATCGAGCCGATGAAGCTTCACATCGCCCGTGACCGCCTTGAGCGCGTCGGCGAACATCGGCTCGCGGCAGGTTGCGTGCACGCGCCAGCCTTGGGCCGAGTACTGCGTCGCCAATTCCAAGCCGATGCCGCGATTGGCGCCGGTAATGAGGATCGACGGCATCGGCCTATTCGTCCTCGCTCTTGCGCTTGAAGCGGGGATGGCTCGGTGTCGGGCCGCAGAAGAGCGTGAGATCGCGATCGGGCTTGGCGAGGAAGGCGCCCAGCGCCGCCTGCGCGCAGGCCTGCTCGCTGGCATCGTGCGCGGCGGCGCGCACGACGACGAGCTGGCTGCGGGGCAGCGCGCGCGCCGTGATCACGGCCCATTCCGGCGGGGTCGCGACGTCGAACCAGCCGGAGACGACCAGGGCCGGCACGTCGCTCTTGACCGGCGCGCGGTCGAGCCCCGGCGCCTTGCGCGCGGTCCAGATCGGGCACGGCTTGACTGCGAGCGCGTAGTTGAGCCAGCCGCTGAGATGCGGCAGCTGCTTCGCTGCGCGGCGCTCCTCGCTGTCGTCGGCCACCGGCGTGTCGTTGCAGTCGACGAGATAGGAGACGCCGGCGGTGACGAAAGGGCCGTAGGCGACCTGGTCCCAGTCGGCGAGCGGGTCTTGGAGCGCCTCGCTCTTGCCCTCGGCGAGCCGCTCGACGACCCAGGGCAGCTTGGCGATCCCGTCGGTCGTGTAGAGCAGGCTGTCGACGACCGAGAGGAAGATCACGTCGTTGACCTGGAAGACCTTGGGCGGCAGCAGCGGCGAGGGATCGCTCTTCACCGCCATCGGCCGCGCACGCAACCGCTCGACCACCTGCTCGAAGCGCCGGCGGAAATCGGGATAGTCGCCGTGGCACTCCGCATCCTTCTCGCAGGCCTCGAAGATGCGCTCCATCGTGGCGGTGAACGCCGAGGCCATGTGCAGCTTGCCGGCGATCTCGGGCGGGTAGGCGCCGTCGAGGATCAGCGTGCGGATACCCACGGGATTGCGGCGGGCCAGCGTGAGCGCCACGCGCGTGCCGTAGGACTGGCCCCAGAGATTCACGCTTTTCCAGCCGAACTTCGCCTTGAGCGAGAGGACGTCGTCGGCATTGGCATTGGTATCGTAGGCCTCGAGATCGACCCCCTCGCGCGCGAGCCGGTCGCGGCACGCCGCCATCGCGGCCTTGGCGCGCTCGAGGTTCATCGGATCGTCGCGCGTGGCGTCGATCTCGGGGCACTCGAGCGCGGGCCGCGCGCCGCCGACGCCGCGCTGGTCGTAGACGATGAGATCGCGCCCATCGAGCCAGGGCAGATCCTTGAACTTGCCCTTCCACATGTGGGCGAAGCGCTTCTCGGTGTAGGCGACGGCGCCGGGGCCGCCGCTGATCAGCAGGACCGGGTCTTCCTGCTTCGGCCGCTCGGGCGCCTCGAACACGATGACCGGGAGCCGGATCAGCCGGCCGCCGCGGCGCGCGCGATTCTCCGGCACGTAGAGCGTATAGCAGGTCATCCGGCGCCCGCTCTCGCTGGCGAAATCGCAGGCGCGCGGGACGAGTTCGGTGCGCGCTTCGGGACCATAGAGCCCATCGAGCAGCCATGGCCGCTCGTAAATGTAGACATATCCGGCGGCGCCGGCGGCAAGCGCGAGGAGGATGGCGGCGACGACTGTCCTACGGCGCATCAATTCGCTAACCCCCACAATGTCGCCCCCGCGAAAGCGGGAGTCCAAACCGCCGCGCCGCAGGCTGAAAGCTTCTCGCGGAAAGCACGTCGGTGGAGAGAGTCGTCCCCGCTTTCGCGGGGACGACAAGCTTAATCGCCTGATCCGCGGTTGTCGCCGACTTCAGTTGATACGCTCGATCGCGAGCGCCGTTGCCTCGCCGCCGCCGATGCAGAGCGAGGCCACCCCGCGCCTACCGCCCACCTTGTCGAGCGCGTTCATCAGCGTCACGACGATGCGGGCGCCGGAGGCACCGACCGGGTGGCCGAGCGCGCAGGCGCCGCCGTGAATGTTGACCTTCTCGTGCGGCAGGCTGTGCTCCTTCATCGCCGCCATGGTGACGACGGCAAAGGCCTCGTTGATCTCCCAGAGATCGACGTCTTTGGCGCTCCAGCCGGCCTTCTCCAGCACTTTCCTAATGGCGCCCACCGGGGCGGTGGTGAACCAGGCCGGCTCCTGCGCATGCGTGCTGTGCGCGACGATGCGGTAGCGCGGCTTCAAGCCCCGCTTCTGCGCCGCGGAGAGCCGGGTCAGTACCAGCGCCGCGGCGCCGTCGGAGATCGAGGAGGAGTTTGCCGGCGTCACCGTGCCGCCCTCGCGGAACGCGGGCTTCAGGGTCGGGATCTTCTCGATCTTCGCTGTGAAGGGCTGCTCGTCGCGCGCGACTTGCCGCTCGCCGCCGCGGTCCTTGACGGCGACCGGCACCAGCTCGCGCGCGAAAGAGCCGTCCTCGTTCGCCTTCTTGGCGCGCGTCAGCGAAGCGACCGCGAACTCGTCCTGCTGCTTCCGCGTGAACTGATAGTGCTGCGCCGTGTCCTCGGCGAAGGTGCCCATCAAGCGGCCCTTCTGATAGGCGTCTTCGAGGCCGTCGATGAACATGTGGTCCCAGACGCGGCCATGGCCCAAGCGCATGCCGGTCCGCGCCTTGTCCATGAGATAGGGCGCATTGGTCATGCTCTCGAGCCCGCCGGCCACGGCGATGTCGTTGATGCCGGCCGCGATGCTGTCATGCGCGAACATCGCCGCCTTCATGCCCGACCCGCACATCTTGTTGACGGTCGTGCAGCCGACATCCCACGGGATGCCGGCGCCGTGCGCGGCCTGGCGCGCCGGCGCCTGGCCCATGCCGGCCGGCAGCACGCAGCCCATGATGACTTCCTGCACCTGATCGGGCTTCACGCCCGATTTCTCGAGCGCCGCTTTGATCGCAACGGCGCCAAGTACGGGCGCCGTGATGTCCTTGAGCTCTCCCTGGA